>CAYWSG010000004.1:0-29209 GCA_964461055.1 uncultured Enterobacteriaceae bacterium
GATCGGCGGCGAGAGGTCCTCGGGCCGGTCGATGTCGCGCAGCACGCCCGGGTCGCCCACGGGGACCTTGATGAGCTCGGCTTCGTGGTCCTTCAGCAGCCGTCTCGCGCCCTCGTCGCCTTTGAGCGCGAGAAGCTGGTCGAGGTACCTCCCCGAGATTCCGACCGGGTGGCCGCGCCGGGCGCGGAAGTAGGGCGCCGCCAGGGGCGCGCCGGCGGCGAGCGCATCGCGCACCCCGGCGATGCTCGAGCGACGGATGAACGGCATGTCGGCGAGCGCGATGAGATAGCCCTGCGCAGGCCCGGCCGCGCGCGCCGCGCAGGCGAGGCTTGCCCCCATGCCCTCGGCCGCGTTCTCGCAGACGACGACTTCGCACTGCTCGGCGGCGAGCTGGCGCGCCAGCGCATCGGCGCCGGGACGCACCACGGCCACCACGCGGCCGAGCTCTCCCTTGAGGTGGCGGGCGGCCTGAACGGCCATTTCCACGCCGTGGGGCAACGCGTGGCGCAGCTTGTCGGAGCCGAATCGCGTGCCGGCGCCGGCCGCGAGCAGCAGCCCGACGATGCCGTGCGGGGCGCTGGATCCGCTCGCGACGCCCTGGCCCAAGGCGACCGGGTCAGGAAGCCCCGACTTCGGGCGCCTTGATCTCGCAGGCCGAAGGGTCGAAGCGCCGGGCGGGCTTCGCCGCCCAGCTCGGCTCGCTCACGCCGTGGCGCACGGCCGTCATCTCGGCCAGGATCGCCACCGCGATCTCGGGCGGGGTCTTCGAGCCGATATAGAGCCCCACCGGGCCGCGCATGCGCGCGATCTCGTCGGCGGAGAGGTCGAATTCCCTCAGGCGCAGGCGCCGCGCGTCGTTGTTCTTCTTCGAGCCGATGGCGCCCACGTAGAACGCCGCCGACTTCAGCGCCTCCATGAGCGCGAGGTCGTCGAGCTTCGGATCGTGCGTCAGGGCGACGAGCGCGCTATGCCCGTCGAGGTTCATGTCGCGCACGAGATCGTCGGGGCTGCCGCGGAGGAGCGGAACCGAAGGGAGGTCCCAGCCGTCCGCATATTCCTCCCGCGGATCGATCACCGTGACGTGGTAGTCGAGCATCCGGGCCATCTCGGCGAGGTAGCGGGTGAGCTGCCCGGCGCCGATCAGCACGAGCCGCCAGCGCGGCCCGTGCACGCTCGAGAGGGTGCGGCCGTCGAACTCCAGCACGTCCTGCCAGCGTCCCGCCTCGAGGGAGGCACGGCCGCTTTCCATGTCGAGGCGCCGGCGCACCAGCTGCTGGGATCCGATGCGCTCGAGCAGCTCGGGGATGCCGCTCGCTTCGACGAGCGGCTCGACGACGAGCTGCAGCGTGCCGCCGCACGGCAGGCCCCAGCGGGTCGCTTCCTCGTTCGTCACGCCGTAGGTGATCACCTGCGGCCGAGTCCACGTCGCGAGCTTCTCGCGCACCTTGTCGACGAGGTCGTCCTCGACGCAGCCGCCGGAGACGGAGCCGACGATCTGGCCGTCGTCGCGGATCGCCACCATGGCGCCGACGGGGCGGGGGGCCGAGCCCCAGGTCTTCACGATCGTGCCGAGCGCCGCGCGGTGCCCGGCGGCCCGCCATGCTTCGGCAGTCCTTAGCACTTCGATATCTACGCTGTCCATGGCTCCGATGGTAGCGCAACGGTTCCGCGGCGGCGATCTCGCTGCAGCGCAATATTGCCGCTTGAAGGGGCTTGCCCTACGATCGTCGTCCCCTCGGCAGCGCAAAGACAACCACGTCGCTTCATGAAGGAGACGCCATGTCGGTCAAAGTTTCCATGAAAGTCAACGGCAAGCAGGTGTCGGGCGAGATCGAGCCGCGCACCCTGCTCGTCACCTACCTCCGGGAGAACCTGCGCCTCACCGGTACTCACGTGGGCTGCGACACGGCGCAATGCGGCGCCTGCACCGTCCTCATGAACGGCAAGGCCGTGAAGAGCTGCTCGATCGTCGCCATGCAGGCCGAGGGCGCCGACATCCAGACGATCGAGGGCGTCGCGAGCGCGGACGGCACACTGCACCCCATGCAGGCGGCGTTCAAGGAGCACCACGGCCTGCAATGCGGGTTCTGCACGCCGGGCATGGTGATGAACGCCCTCGACTTCGCCGCCCGCAATCCCAATCCCACCGAGCAGCAGGTGCGCGAGGCGCTCGAGGGCAACCTCTGCCGCTGCACGGGCTATCACAACATCGTGAAGAGCATCGTCGCCGGCGCCAAGGCGATGGCCGCCGCGAAGTGACCCGACCGAACGAGGTAACGCCATGAACGCACCGCTTATTGGGGCCCGCCTGCCGCGCAAAGAGGACTATCGCTTCCTCACCGGCGGCGGCCAGTACACCGACGACGTCATTCTTCCCAACCAGTCCTACGCCGCGTTCGTGCGCTCTCCGCACGCCCATGCGCGCATCAAGAGCGTGAAGACCGACAAGGCCAGGCAGGCCCCGGGGGTGCTCGCCGTCTATACGGGCGAGGACGTGGCCGCCGCCAAGCTCGGCGGCCTGCCCTGCGGCTGGCTCATCACGGACGTGAATGGCCAGCCCATGAAGGAGCCGCCCTATCCCGTGCTCGCGCAGGGCAAGGTGCGCTTCGCCGGCGAGCGCGTCGCCATGGTGGTCGCCGAGACGCAGGCGCAGGCGCGCGACGCGGCGGAGCTCGTCGAGGTGGACTACGAGCCGCTGCCTGCCGTGGTCGACGGCGAGAAGGCGCTCGCCAAGGGCGCACCCCAGCTGCACGACATCGCGCCCAACAACACCTGCTATGTGTGGGCGATCGGCGACAAGGCGGCGGTCGACGCGGCGTTCGCCAAGGCCGCGCACGTGACCCGGCTCGAGTTCGTGAACAACCGGCTCATCCCGAATGCGATGGAGCCGCGCGCCGTGAACGGCTCGTACTCGCGCGCCGACGACAGCTACACCCTTTACGTCGCGAACCAGAACCCGCACGTCGAGCGCCTGCTGATGACGGCGTTCGTCATGGGACTTCCCGAGCACAAGGTCCGCGTCGTGGCCCCCGACGTGGGCGGCGGCTTCGGCTCCAAGATCTACCTGTACGCGGAAGACGTGATGGTGACCTGGGCGTCGCGGCAGATCGGCCGCCCGGTCAAGTGGACCGCCGAGCGCGCGGAGTCCTATCTGTCCGACGCGCACGGCCGCGATCACCGCACGGTCGCCGAGCTCGCCCTCGACAAGGACGGCAAGTTCCTCGCGATGCGCGTGAAGACCGTCGCGAACGTGGGCGCCTACCTTTCGACCTTCGCCTCGTGCGTGCCCACGATCCTGTACGCGACGCTGCTCGCCGGGCAGTACACGACGCCGCTCATCCACTGCGAGGTCACCGCGGTGTTCACCAACACCTCGCCCGTCGACGCCTACCGCGGCGCCGGACGGCCCGAGGCGACGTACGTCGTGGAGCGCCTGGTGGAGACCGCCGCGCGCGAGATGAAGATCGATCCGGCCGAGATCCGCCGGAGGAATTTCATCCGCCAGTTCCCGTACCAGACGCCGGTGGCGCTGCAGTACGACACCGGGAACTACGAGGCGACGCTCGACGCGGCGATGAAGATGGCCGACGTCGCCGGGTTCAAGAAGCGGAAGGAGGAGGCGCAGAAGCGCGGCAAGCTGCGCGGGCTCGGCTACGCGTGCTACATCGAGGCGTGCGGCATCGCGCCCTCCGCCGTGGCGGGCTCGCTCGGCGCGCGCGCCGGCCTCTTCGAGGCCGGCGAGATCCGAGTGCACCCGACGGGCAGCGTCACCGTGTTCACCGGCTCGCACTCGCACGGCCAGGGTCACGAGACCACGTTCGCGCAGGTGGTGGCCGACCGGCTCGGGATCTCGGCCGACGCGGTCGACGTCGTGCACGGCGACACCTCCCGGATTCCCTTCGGCATGGGAACCTACGGCTCGCGCTCGCTCGCCGTCGGCGGCACCGCGATCATGAAGGCGCTGGACAAGGTCATCGCCAAGGGCAAGAAGATCGCCGCGCACCTCCTCGAGGCCTCGGAGGCCGACGTGGAGTACGACCGCGGCGTCTTCAAGGTCGCCGGCACCGACCGGCAGAAGAGCTTCGCCGAAGTCGCGTTCGCGGCGTACGTGCCCCACAACTACCCGCACGACAAGCTCGAGCCGGGGCTCAACGAGAACGCCTTCTACGACCCGACCAACTTCACCTTCCCGGCCGGCAGCTACGTCTGCGAGGTCGAGGTCGACCCGGAGACCGGCAAGGTGTCGATCGAGCGCTGGGTGGCGGTGGACGATTTCGGCAAGGTGATCAACCCCATGATCGTCGAGGGCCAGGTGCACGGCGGGCTCGCCCAGGGCATCGGCCAGGCGCTCACCGAGAACTGCCGCTACGACGAGACGGGCCAGCTCGTCACCGGGTCGTTCATGGATTACGCCATCCCTCGGGCGGACGACCTGCCCGCGTTCGACGTCGACACGCGCGAGACCCCGTGCACGCACAACCCGCTCGGCGTGAAAGGCTGCGGCGAGGCCGGCGCGATCGGCTCGCCGCCGGCGCTCATCAACGCCATCACCGACGCCCTCGGCGTGCGGGACATCCCCATGCCGGCCACGCCGCAGGTCGTCTGGCAGACGCTGCAGCAGAACCGCAAAGCGGCCTAGGGCCCGAACAGAGAGGAAAGAACCATGCACGCATTCGAGTACCACCGTCCCGCGAGCCTCAAGGACGCCCTTGCCCTCGGCGCGCAGAAGAGCGAAGGCAAGTTCCTCGCCGGCGGCCAGAGCCTGGTGCAGGCCATGAAGCTGCGCCTTTCGGCGCCCTCCGATCTCATCGACCTCGGCGGCCTGCAGGAGCTGAAGGCGCTGAAGGTCGAGGGCTCCAAGGTGACCGTCGGCGCCATGGTCCGGCACGCGGAAGTCACCGGCTCCAAGGAGGTGCAGAAGGCGATTCCCGCCCTCGCCGAGCTCGCCGGCATGATCGGCGACCGCCAGGTGCGCCACATGGGAACCATCGGCGGGTCGCTCGCGAACAGCGACCCGGCCGCGGACTACCCGGCCGCGGTGCTGGGCCTGGGTGCCACCATCGTCACGAGCAAGCGCCGCATCGACGCCGACGGCTTCTTCAAGGGCCTCTACGAGACGGCGCTCGAGCCGGGCGAGCTCATCACCTCGGTCGAGTTTCCGGTGCCGAAGCGCGCGGCGTACATGAAGTTCAAGAACCCGGCCTCGCGCTTCGCCATCGTCGGCGTCTTCGTCGCCGACTTCGGCGGCGGCAACGTGCGCGTGGGCGTCACTGGCGCGGGGCCCTGCGCCTTCCGGCAGAAGGACATGGAAAAGGCGCTCGCGGCGAAGTTCGCACCGGAATCGGTGGCGAACGTGAAGGTGAGCCCCGAAGGCCTGAACAGCGACCTGCACGCGAGCGCCGAGTACCGCGCTCACCTCGTTACCGTCATGGCCAAGCGCGCCGTCGAGGCGGCGCTCAAGTAGCCGCAGGCCTCGTACCCGTACACCTGGGGAGGAGGAGGGGAAGGCCCGCTGCGGAAGCGCTCCGCAGCGGGCCTTGCTTTTTCGCGTGGCTGGCGGCGAACGCCCCAAAGCTGGACAATTGGCCTTCAGCCATTCCCTCAAGTGCCATGACGTCTCCCCTTCCGAAGTCCATCGACGAAGCCCAGCAGCTCCTTTCCACCGGCGACTACGTCGCCGACCGAAGCCTCGCCACGACAGTGTTCCTGTCGCTCGCGATGCAGCGCCCGCTCTTCCTGGAGGGCGAAGCGGGCGTCGGCAAGACCGAGATCGCCAAGGTCCTCGCCGAAGGACTCGGGCGCGAGCTGCTGCGCCTGCAGTGCTACGAGGGCCTCGACATCGGGCAGGCGGCCTACGAGTGGAACTACCCGCGCCAGATGATCGAGATCCGCCTGGCGGAAGCCGAGGGCGTGAAGTCGCGCGAGGGGCTCGCGCAGGACATCTTCTCCGAGCGCTTCCTGATACGCCGGCCCCTCCTGCGGGCGCTCGAGCCGCTCGGTGCGCCGCCGGTGCTGCTCATCGACGAGCTCGACCGGACCGACGAGCCGTTCGAGGCGTACCTGCTGGAGGTGCTCTCGGACTGGCAGATCACCATCCCGGAGATCGGCACGCTGCGTGCCGCCGTGCCGCCCATCGTCGTCATCACCTCCAACCGGACGCGCGAGATTCACGACGCCGTCAAGCGGCGCTGCTTCTATCACTGGGTGGACTACCCGGATGCCGAGCGCGAGCTCGAGATCCTGCACCGGAAGGCGCCGCGCGCGGCGCAGGAGCTCTCGCGCGAGGTCGTCGCCTTCGTGCAGCGGCTGCGCAAGATCGACCTTTTCAAGCTGCCCGGCGTCGCCGAGACGATCGACTGGGCAAATTGCCTGGTCGCCCTCGACCGCGTCGCGCTCGACCCGGAAACCGTGAACAACACCCTCGGCGTGCTGCTCAAGTACCGCGATGACCTCGAAAAGGTCGCCGGCGAGGAAGCGGAGCGGCTCACCGCCGAAGCGAAGGCCGCAGCCTGAATCCCGCCTCGTTCCTCCGCAGGCTCCTGGGAGGGCGGCAGGACGCCGTCGACGGCCGCACGCGCAGTCTCGTCTCGCTCTGCGAGGCGCTGCTCGCCGAGCCGACCGAGTACACCGGCGCGGCGCTCGCGCGCGACGCGCTGCGCGCCTACCAGGCGCTCGACGCCGCTTCGCGCGAGGAGTTCTTCGAGGTGCTCGCCCGCGGCTACTCGCCCTCGCCCCAGGCGGTGGGCGCCGCCGCCGACGCCTACCGCGCCGATCCCTCGGCCGAGAACCTCCTGCGCCTGCAGGCGGCCGCCGAGCCGCCGCGGCAGGAGCTTTTCCGGCGCCTCAACATGGCCCCCGGCGGCACCGCCGCGCTCGTGCACATGCGCGCCATGCTGCTGCGCGGGCTTGAGGCAAAGCCCCACTGGCGGGTCATCGACGCCGACCTGCTGCACCTCCTGCGCTCCTGGTTCAACCGGGGGTTCCTGCGCCTGGAGCGCATCGACTGGCGCACCTCCGCGCTCGTGCTCGAGAAGCTGATCGAGTACGAGGCGGTCCACGCCATCGCCGGCTGGGGCGACCTGCGCCGGCGCCTCGAGGCCGACCGGCGGTGCTTCGCCTTCTTCCATCCGCAGCTGCCCGACGAGCCGCTCATCTTCATCGAGGTCGCCCTCACCCGCGGCATGAGCGCGCATGTGCAGCCGCTGCTCGACGTGCGCGCGCCGCTGGCGGACCCTGCGACCGCCGACTGCGCCATGTTCTACTCGATCACCAACTGCCAGGACGGCCTGCGCGGCATCTCGTTCGGCAACCTGCTCATCAAGCAGGTGGCGGGCGAGCTGAAGCGCGAGCTGCCGCAGCTTCGCCGCTTCGCCACGCTCTCGCCGATTCCCGGCTTCCGGCGCTGGCTGGGCGAGCTCACCCTGCCGCCCGAGGAAAGCGCGCTGCTCGAGCGCCTGGAGGATCCCGCCTGGCCGCTCGGTGAAGTTCCCGAGTCGCTGCAGAAGCTGCTCCAGCGCCTGTGCGCCTATTACCTGCTGCATGCCAAGCGCGCCAGCAGCCCCGAGCCGCGCGACCCGGTCGCCCGCTTCCACCTGGGCAACGGCGCGGCGCTCGAGCGGCTGAACTGGATGGGCGACTCGTCCGAGCAGGGGATCTCGCGCTCGGCGGGGATGATGGTGAACTACGTGTACTGGCTGGACGAGGTCGAGCGCAACCAGGACCGCTATTTCCGCGAGCGCCACATCGTCGCCTCGAGCAGCGTGACGCGGCTCGCCCGCGAGGCGCCGCTCTTTCAAAAGCCATGAGCGAGCAGGCGGCGAGCCACGGCCGGCTGGCCGAGAACGTCATGCATTTCTCGCGGCTGCTGCGCGCGGCCGGGCTTCGCATCGGCCCCGACCGCGTGCTCGACTGCGTGCGCGCGCTGCAGATCACCGGCGCCGCGCAGTTCCCGCCGCGCCGCGAGGACTGGTACTGGACGATGTCGGCGGTGCTGCTCTCGCGCGAGGAGCAGCGGCCGGTGTTCGACCAGGCCTTCGACATCTTCTGGCGCGACCCGAACCTCACCGAGAAGATGATGCAGGCGCTGATGCCGCAGGTCTACGGCCGCACGCCGCAGGCCGAGCGCGAGCAGAGCCAGCGGCTCACCGACGCGCTCCTGCAGCAGCAGAGGCAGCGGCGCGAGCAGGAAGAGGAGCGCGTGGAGATCGACGCACGGCTCACCTTTTCCTCGCGCGAAATCCTCCAGCGCATGGACTTCGACACGATGTCGGCCGCCGAGCTCGCCGAGGCAAGGCGCATGATCGCGGAGCTGCGCCTGCCGCTGCCGCTCGTGCGCACCCGGCGGCTCGAGCGCAGCCGCGCCGGGCGCCGCGTCGACCTGCGCGCCACGCTGAGGGAATCCCTGCGCGGCGGCGCCGGCGTCATCCCGCTCGTGCGCGCAACCCAGCGCCATCTCCATCCGCCGCTCGTCATCCTGTGCGACATCTCGGGCTCGATGAATCCCTATGCGCGGATGTTCCTGCACTTCCTGCACGCCATCACCAACGACCGCGACCGCGTGTCGGTGTTCGTCTTCGGCACCCGCCTCACGAACATCACGCGGCAGCTTCGCCACCGCGACGTGGACGTCGCCATGGCGAAGGTGGCCGACGCGATCCGCGACTGGTCGGGCGGCACCCGGATCGGGGCATCGCTGCACGAGTTCAACTATCGCTGGGGCCGGCGCGTGCTGGGGCAGAACGCCTGCGTGCTGCTCGTCTCCGACGGGCTCGATCGCGAGGCGGGCGAAGGGCTCGGCGAGGAAATGGAGCGGCTGGCGAAGTCCACCCGGCTGCTCGTGTGGCTCAATCCGCTCCTGCGCTACGAGAAGTTCGAGGCGCGCCCGGCCGGCGTGCGCGCCATGCTGCCGCACGTGGACCTTTTCCTGCCCGTGCATAATGTAAAGTCGCTCGTGGATCTCGCGAAGATCCTGAGCGCCAGAGGCATTCTCCAGGAGACCCCCGCATGGAAATGAAGGGCGAGCAGCTCATTCCCGCCCCGCAGCAGACGACATGGAACGCATTGAACGATCCCGAGGTGCTGAAGGCCTGCGTGCCCGGCTGCGAGTCCATCGAGCCGCTCGGCGACGACGCCTACCAGGTGCTCATGGTCGCCAAGGTCGGCCCCGTGAGCGCGAAGTTCAAGGGCAAGCTCACCCTTTCGGACATCGTGCCGCCGCAGTCGTATTCGCTCGCCTTCGAAGGCCAGGGCGGCGCGGCCGGTTTCGCCAAGGGAGGCGCGCAGGTCCGGCTTGCCGAGGAAGGCGGCGAGACCCGCCTGTCCTACGACGTGAAGGCGAACGTGGGGGGCAAGCTCGCGCAGATCGGCTCGCGGCTCGTGGACGCGGCGGCGAAGAAAGTCGCCGACGACTTCTTCCGCAATTTCAAGGAGAAGCTTTCGACCCCGGACGGCCAGGCAGGCCCGGCCGCCGACGGCTCGGGCGGCGCCTCGGGGCATGGAGCATCCGGGAGCGGCGCTGACAGCGCGGGGCACGACGACAGCGGGCACGCGCACGACGCGACGCCCGTTCCTCGCGACCCGGACCTGCCCTCGATCTCGAACACGACGCTCTGCTTTTTCGCGGCGGGCGCACTCGTCGTCTACCTCGTCTCGCTGGCGGTGCTCTTCTAGATTCCCGCCGGTCGGGCGGGGACGGCCATCCGTCGGTACACCGCCCGGGCTTCCGCTGGGCAGGGAATTGTTCCTCTCTGACGTTCCCTGACGTCCCTAACATGGACCACGGACTTCGTGGTCCATGACTTCGCCTGTTGAGGGAGGAACATGAGCGCGTTGACTGGTGCGATGACTGCTGCAGCCGGCGGACGGGCGCTCGCGCGAAGGGAGCCGGCGGTCATCCTGCATGCGGAGCTGCGCAACTTCACCCGGCTGTCGGAAATCCTCGACCCCGAGCGCGTGCTCGCGCTCATGAGCGGCTTCTTCTCGCTCGCCGAAGGCGCCGTCAAGGCGCACGGCGGCGACACGTTCTGCCTGCAGAACGACTCGCTCGTCGCCGCCTTCCGCAGCGGCCGGGCGGCCCAGCCGGCCGCCAAGGCGATGGACGCGGCGCGGATGCTCCTGGCGGAATTCGAGCCCGTGGGCGAGCGCTGGAAGACGGACTTCGGCTTCCCGGCCGCCGCAGCGGTCGGCCTGCATGCCGGCGACACGGTGTTCGGCATGGCCGGCCCGGCAGGCGGCGAGCAGTACGTCGCCTTTGGCGACACGGTGAGCATTGCCGAGCGCCTCGTGCATCGCGCCCGCGCCGGCGAGATCGTCTTCTCCGCCGCCGTCGCCAAGGCGCTGGGGGCGAGCGCGCTCGCCGACTGGGGCGCCGAGGCGCTCCCGGCGCTCGAGCTCGCGCGCCGCCCGGCGCTGCCGATCTTCGGGCTGCTCCTCGAGACGCGCCTCGACTTTACCTAGACCGCTCGCGAGCGCCGCGCCCGCGGGCGGGGACGGTCCACAGGTAGACCGTCCGGCCGTTCACGTCGAGCTCCTTCTCGGGCTTCCAGTCGCCCATGTCGAACTGGTGCGACACGATGCGGGTCCCGGGCTTGAGCTCCTTCAGCAGCCGAGGCATCAGCCTGACGTTGAGGTCCGGGAGCAGATAGAGCGTCACCACGGTGGCCTCGCTGAAGTCGGTCTCGAACAGATCCTCGTTCTTGAACGTGACGAGCTTCTCGACGCCCGCCCTTCGCGCGTTCTCGCGGGCCTCGCTGATCCGCTGCGGATCGATGTCGATGCCGACGGCCCGGATGCCGAAGCGCTTCGCCGCCGTGACGGGGATGCGCCCGTCGCCCGAGCCGAGGTCGTAGAGCACGTCGCCCTTGCCGACCCGGGCGACCTTCAGCATCTCGTCCACCACCTCCTGAGGCGTCGGCACGAAGACGACGTCGGGTGCCCGGACCGGCGCCTCGCCGGCCTGGGAAGACTGGGCAAACGTGACGGGCGCTGCGGCGACGAGCAGCGCGGCCGAGAACCAGAGGACGAATCGCATGGGGGCTCCTGGGGCAGGTGGCGGTGGGTAGGGGACAGGCCGCATGGCCATGGCCCTTGGACGCAGGAACCCGCCCGGCAGTTCTGGCCGGCGGCGCCTTCCCTACGCGCCGGCGATCGTCATGGATTCGACGAGGATGGAGCCGCAGGCCCGGCCGCTTCGCACGAGGACGTCGCTGCCGATGGCCGCGATGCCGCGGTACATGTCGCGCAGGTTTCCCGCGATGGTGATCTCCTCCACCGGGAACTGGATCTCCCCGCCTTCGACCCAGTAGCCCGCGGCGCCGCGGGAATAGTCGCCCGTCACGAGGTTCACGCCCTGGCCGAGGAGCTCCGTGACGAGCAGGCCGCGGCCCAGCTCGCGCAGCATGCCCCGGAAGTCGGGACCCGAGGAGCGCACGACGAGGTTGTGGTGCCCGCCGGCGTTGCCCGTGCTTTTCAGGCCGAGCTTGCGCGCGGCGTAGCTGCCGAGGAAATAGCCGTCCAGGACCCCCTCGTCGACGACCACCCGCTCGCTCGTCGCTACGCCTTCCTCGTCGAAGGGCGTGCTGGCGAGGCCCCGCGGCTCGTGCGGCCGCTCCTCGATGCGCACGAGCGGCGAGAAGACCGGCTTGCCGAGCGCATCCAGGAGAAACGAGGTGCGCCGATAGAGATTTCCCCCGCTCGCGGCGGAAACGAAGTGGCCGAGGAGCTGGATCGCCGCGGGGGCCTCGAAGAGCACCGGCGCCTTGCAGGTCGGGATCTTGCGCGCGCCCAGGCGCGCGAGGGCGCGCTCGGCGGCATAGCGGCCGAGCGCCTGCGGATCGGCCAGTTCCCCGGGCACCCGCGAGGCGCTGTACCAGTCGTCCCGCTGCATGAGGCCCTTGTCCTCCGCGATCACCGAGCAGGCCAGATAGTGCCGGGTGCCCGGGTAGCCGCCCATGAAGCCCAGGCTGTTGGCGGCCACGAACTGCGAGTGCTGCGCCGAAACCGTGGCGCCCTCCGAGTTGCGCACCCTGGGCGAAACGCGGAAAGCGGCCGCCTCGCAGCTTTGCGCGATGGCGATCGCCTCCTCCGTGGCGAGGGCCCAGGGATGAAAGAGATCGAGATCGGGCACCTCGCGGGCGAGGCGCTCGGGATCGGGGAGGCCCGCGCAGTCGTCTTCGGCGGTCTGCCGCGCGATGGCGGCGGCGGCATCGACCGTCTGCTCCAGCGCCTGGCGCGAGAAGTCGGAAGTGCTCGCATGGCCGCGGCGGGCCCTGGGCCGCTCGCCGATGTACACCGAGACGCCGACGCTGCGGTCGCGGTTATGCTCGATGACATCGGGCTTGCCCTTGCGCACCGTGACGCTCAGGCCGTAGCTCTCCGAGACGTCGCAATCGCAGGCGGAGGCGCCGATGTGCCGGGCGCGCGCCAGCACGAGCTGCGCGAGCTCGCGCAGGTGCTCGGGGCTGCAGCTGAAGCCGCGCGCGGCGGCAGGCGACGCCCGCCCGGCGCGCGGCAAGGGGCGCCCGGTAGGCGCGAGGACCTTCGACATGCCGCGCTATGATACAGCGATGGCCGAGGAGATCGTCAGCAAGACGCGGCGCAAGCAGGAAATGCACGCGCTCCAGAAGCTCGGCGCCGAGCTCGTCTCGCTTCCCGAAGGGCAGCTCGAGGCGATCGACCTGCCGGAGGATCTGCAAGCCGCCGTGCAGGAGGCAAGGCGCATCACGAGCCGCGAGGCGAGGCGCCGCCAGCTGCAGTACATCGGGCGCCTCATGCGCGAGGTCGACGCCGGGCCGATCCGCTCGCGCCTCGCGGCGGTCCGCGGCGAGTCGGCCGAGGCCGCCGCGCAGCACCGGCGCCTGGAAGCGCTGCGCGAGCGGCTGCTCGAGGACGAGGCGGCCCTTACGGACTACGCGAACGCGCATCCGGCTGCCGACCTGCAGGCGCTGCGCGCGCTGCTTCGCAATGCGCGCCGCGAGCTGAAGGAAGGAAAGCCGCCGCGCGCCTTCCGGGAGGTCTTCCGCTTCCTGAAGGGCGAGCTGGAGCGGGAGGCGCCATGAGCCTCGTTCTCCGGCCGCTCTTTCGCGCCGAGATCACGCTCGCGCCGGCGCTCGAGCTCGGCGAAGCGCCCCTCGGCAAGCGGCGCATCATCCACATCACGGGGGGACGCTTCTGGGGCGAGCGTCTTTCGGGCAAGGTGCTGCCGGGCGGCGCCGACTGGCAGATCGTCCGGGACGACGGGGTCGCCTACCTGGAGGCGCGCTACACCCTGCAGACCGATGACGGCGCGCTCGTCTATGTCCGCAACTTCGGCTACCGGCATGGCCCCGCCGAGGTCCTCCAGCGCGTCGCCGCCGGCGAAGCGGTGGACCCTTCGCTCTACTACATGAGAACCACGCCGTGGTTCGAAACCGGCGCGCCGCGCTATGCCTGGCTGAACCGGCTCGTCTGCGTGGGCACCGGGGCACGGCGGCCGGACGCGGTGGAATTGGAGATGTTCGAGGTCACATGAACGAGGAACTGGTCATCGGGCTGGTGTCGGTGAGCGATCGCGCCTCGGCCGGCGTGTACAAGGACGAAGGCATCCCGGCCCTCAAGGAGTGGCTGCAGGCCGCGATCGCCGCGCCCCGGTGGCGCGACGAGACGCGGCTCATCGCCGACGAGCAGCCGGTCATCGAGGCGACCCTGAAATCGCTTGCCGACGAGAAGGGCTGCAGCCTCATCCTCACCACCGGCGGCACCGGGCCCGCGCGGCGCGACGTGACGCCCGAGGCGACCCTCGCCGTCGCCGACAAGGTGATGCCCGGATTCGGCGAGCAGATGCGCGCGCTCAGCCTTCGCTTCGTGCCGACGGCGATCCTCTCCCGGCAGGTTGCCGTCATCCGCGGCAGCACGCTCATCGTCAATCTTCCCGGCCAGCCGAAGTCGATTCGCGAGACCCTGCAGGGGCTGCCCGACGTGCCCGGCATCTTCGCCGCGATTCCCTACTGCATCGACCTCATCGGCGGCCCGTACATCGAGACGAACGAAGCGATCGTCAAGGCGTTCCGCCCGAAGTCGGCGATCCGCAAGCCCGCCGGCTAGGCGGCTCGGCGCACCCGGAACCAGGCGGCGTAAAGCGCCGGGACGAAGAGGATCGTCAGCACCGTCGCGAGGACGAGTCCGCCCATGATCGCGTAGGCCATGGGCCCCCAGAGCACCGAGCGGGTGAGCGGAATCATCGCCAGCACCGCCGCGGCGGCGGTGAGCGCGATCGGGCGGAAGCGCCGCACGGTCGCCTCGCGGATCGCCGTCCACGCGGGAGCCCCCGCCGCGCGATCCTGCTCGATCTGGTCCACGAGGATGACGGTGTTGCGCATGATCATGCCGCCGAGCGCGATGGTGCCGAGCATGGCGACGAAGCCGAAGGGCTTGCCGAAGAGAAGCAGCGCCGCCGCCACGCCGACGATCCCGAGGGGCGCGGTCAGCACGACCATGAACGTGAGCGAGAAGGTCTTGAGCTGCAGCATGAGCATGGCGAGCACCGCGGCGATCATGAGCGGGACGCCGGCGGCAATGGAGGCCTGCGCCTTGGCGTTCTCCTCATAGGCGCCGCCCGCCTCGATGCGGTAGCCCGGAGGCAGCTCCGCGCGCACCGCCGCGAGCGTGGGCGCGATCGCCATGGTGACATCGGGCGCCTGCACGCCGTCCACGATGTCGGCGCGCACGGTGAGCGTGAGGCTGCGGCTCTTGCGCCAGAGGATGGGCTCCTCCATGGCTTCCGAGAGCGTCGCGACCTGCGCGAGCGGCACGGTCTTGCCGCTCGCGGTGAGCACGGGCAGCTCGCCAAGCGCCTGGAGCGAGCCGCGCTCGGCCTCGGGCGCGCGCAGCACCACGTCGATCAGGCGGTCGCTCTCTCGGTACTGGCCGATGGGCACGCCGCTGATCGCCGCGGCGAGCGAGCGCGAGACGGCGCTCGAGCTCGCGCCGAGCGCGCGGGCGCGCGCCTGGTCCACCGCGACCTGCAGCGCGAGCACCCTGTTTCCCCAGTCGACGTTCACATCCACGGTGCTCGGATTGGCGCGCACGAGGTCGGCCACGCGCTCGGCGGCCGCCTTGAGCACGGCGGGGTCGTCGCCGATCACGCGGAACTGGACGGGATAGTTGACCGGAGGGCCGAGCGGCACGCGCATCACGCGGCCGCGGACGCCCGGGAAGTCGCTCTCGAGCGCCGCGCGCAGCCGCTCGACCACGCGCTCGCGCGCCTGCAGGTCGCGGGTGAGGACGACGAGCTGAGCGAAGTTGGTGCGGAAGAGATGCTGCTCGAGCGAGAGGAAGAACCGCGGCGAGCCGTTGCCCACGTAGCTCACGTACGTCGCCACGTCCGCATCGTTCTCCAGGAGCCGCTCGAGCCGCGCCGCCTCGCGCTCCGTGGCCTTGACCGGCGTGCCTTCCGGGAGCCACAGCTCGACGAGCAGCTCCACCCGGTTGGACGAGGGGAAGAACTGCTTCTGCGTCGCCTGCATGCCGAGCGCACCGGCGACGAACAGCGCCACCGTGCCGGCGAGCACGGTCCTGCGGTGAACCATGCACCATTCGATGAGCGCCCGCAGCCGGCGGTAGAAGGCGCTCGCGTAGACGTCGCGCGGCTTCTCGCCCAGGCCGACGCGATGCTCGCGCAGGAGCCAGGCGCCGAGGAACGGCGTCGCAATGACGGCGGCGAACCAGGAGATCACGAGCGCGATGACCGTGACGGCGAAGAGCGTGAACGTGTACTCGCCGGTGGTCGAGCGCGCGGTGGCGATCGGCAGGAAGCCGGCCGCCGTGACGAGCGTCCCGGAAAGCATGGGAAACGCGGTGGTGGAGTAGGCGTACGTGGCGGCCGTCAGCTTGTCGAAGCCCTCCTCCAGCTTGCGCGCCATCATCTCGACCGCGATCATGGCGTCGTCCACGAGCAGGCCGAGCGCGATGATGAGGGCGCCGGTCGAGACGCGGTGCAGGTCGATGCCGAGCCAGTACATCGCGAGGAACGTCCCGGCGAGCACGAGCGGGATCGTGAGCGCGACGACGAGCCCCGTGCGCAGCCCGAGCGAGAGGAACGACACGAGGAGCACGATCGCCACCGCTTCGCCGAGGGCGCGCATGAACTCGCCCACGGCGAGCTTCACGACCGCGGGCTGGTTCGACACCTGCTCGAACTCGATGCCGACCGGAAGGTCGGCGCGAACGCGCGCCATCGTGCGCTCGAGATCCTCGCCGAGCTTCAGCACGTCGCCGTTCGGCGCCATGGCGACGGCAAGCCCGATCGCCTGGCGCCCGCGGAAGCGCATCTTCGCCACCGGCGGATCGAGGTAGCCGCGGCTGACCTCGGCGATGTCGCCCAGCCGGATGATCCGGCCGTTCGCCTGCAGGAGAAGCGCCGCCACCTCGCTCACGGAATCGAGCTGCCCGGAGACGCGCACCGGCACCGCATGGTGGCGCGTCTCGACGCTGCCGGGACCGGCGATGGCGTTCTGCGCCTGCAGCGCCTGGGCGATGCTCTGCGGATCGAGGCCGAGCGCGGCGAGCTTCTTCGGCGAGAGCTCGACGTAGATCCGATCCTCCTGGACCCCGACGAGCTCGGCCTTTGCGACGTTGGGGAGCCGCAGCACCTCCTGGCGCACGCCCTCGACGTAGTCGCGCAGCTCCGAATGCGAGAAGCCGTCGGCGGTGAAGGCGTAGATGGAGCCGAAGACATCGCCGAACTCGTCGTTGAAGAAGGGGCCGATCGCCTCCTCCGGCAGCGTGTGGCGGATGTCGCCGAGCTTCTTTCGCACCTGGTACCAGATCCCGGGAACGGCTTCCTTGGGCGCGGTGTCGAGCAGCTCGAGAATGATGAGCGACTCGCCCGGCTTGGAGTGGCTGCGCGTCCACTTGTAATAGGGCGTCTCCTGCAGCTTCTTCTCCAGCCGGTCGGTGACCTGGCGGTCGACCTGCTCCGCGGTGGCGCCGGGCCAGAGCGTGCGGATCACCATGGCGCGGAACACGAAGTCGGGGTCCTCGCGCTGGCCGAGCCCGAAGTACGCGCCGATCCCGCCGAGCGCGACGACGATGAGGAAGAAGAGCGTGAGCTGCCGGTGCCTGAGCGCGGCGGCCGACAGGTTGAAGCTATCTTTCATCGAGCACGCGCACGGCCTGTCCCGGACGCAGGAGCTGCGCTCCCGCCGTGACGACCACCTCGCCCGGCGCGAGGCCTGCGGCCACGACCACGCGCTCGCCCGCCACGCCGGCGGTGCGGATGGTGCGCAGCTTCACGGTCGGCGAAGGGCCGTCGGCCCGCTCCACCACGAAGACCTGGGGCGCATCGCCACGGGAATGCAGCGCCGAGATCGGGATCTCGATGCGCGGGGGCCCGAGCGCGAGCGACACCACGGCGCGCGCGCTCATCCCGAGCTCGATCTCCGGGCCCGGCTGCTCGATCCTCGCCCGCGCCGTGTACGTGCGCGTCGCCGGATCGGCCGCTGGCGCAAGCTCTCGCAGCCGCGCCTTCCAGGTCCGCCCCGGCCGGGCGTTGAGCACGACCTCGATCGCGCCGGCCTGCTCCAGTTGCGCCCGGTGCGCCTCCGGCACGGCGAACACCACTTCCTTCTCGCCCGAGCGCGCCAGGCGCGCGACCGTCTGGCCGGCGCTGACGACCTGCCCCGCCTCGGCCTCGATGGCCGTGATGACGCCATCGGCGTCGGCCACGAGCCGCGCGTAGCGGGCCTGGTTGGCCGCCTGCCGCTGCTGCGCGCGCGCGGCGTCGAGCCGCGCTTTTGCGGAGGCGGCCGCGCTTGCGCGGCGGTCGTACTCGGCCTGGCTGACGAAGTTCTTCGCGCGCAGTCCCGCGTAGCGCTCGAGCTCCGCCGCGGCAAGCGCGTGCTCGGTCTCGAGCGCCTTGACCTGGGCCCCGGCGCTCGCGGCGGCGAGCGCGAGATCGGCCGCGTCCAGACGCGCTATCGTCTGGCCGGCCCGCACGGCGTCGCCGACCTCGACGAGGCGCTCGGCGATCTTTCCCGCCACGCGGAAAGCGAGACGCGTCTCGTGGCGCGCGCGCACTTCGCCGGCGTACTCGACGGCATCGACGGCGCTCGCCGCCCCGATGACGAGGACCCGGACCGGCCGTACGTCCTCGGCCTTTCCGCGCTCCTCCGCTTGCGTGCATGCGCCGAGGAGCGCGCCCGCGAAGAGCGCGGCGGCCACGCGAGCCGCGAACGCGCGCTTCATCGGCGCCGCCGCGCGGCCGCGTCCCACAGGTCGAGCAGGGCGACCTTGAGCTGGCGCTCGAAATCGATGCGGAAAAGCCGCATCTCCGGCCGGTGCATGACCCCTCGCAGGCAAAGCGGCGGGTCGGCCAGCTGCCAGAGGCCGACGATCATGGCGTAGTTGTGCATGAGAAGCGCTGCACCCTCGCCCGCCCTGAGCCCCGGGTACATCGCCTCGATGCGGCGGCCGAGCGCCTCGAGGCGAACGCCGATGCCGGTCTTGAACGCGAGCGCCGCCTTGGTGCTCACGTTCTGGTCGAGCATGGCGCGGCAGCTGCCGGCGAGCGGATAGAACTCGGGGTGCGCGCGCAAATAGCGCAAGCCGGCGCCCACCACGCGCGCGGCGCTCGCGTCGCGCGCGGCGAGCGCGCGCTCGACCACGTCGAAGAGCTCGTGCGTCTGCTTCTCGTGAACGGCGAGCAGGACCTCCTCGCGGGTCCGGAAGTAGAGGTAGAGCGTTCCCTTGGCGAGCCCGGCCCGGCGCGCGACTTGCTCCACCGAGAAGGAAGCCGAGGCGTCCCGGCAGGCGAGCTCGGCCGCCGCCGCCACGATGGCGGCGCGGCGCGCCGACTTGTCCTGCGGCGCCACGGCCCGGCGCCGGACGCCGCGCGAGCCCGCGGCCCTGGGCGGAGTCGGCTTCGCCGGATCGACGTGAATCTGACCCGCGGTCATTTGCGCCGGACTCTAAATGACCGCTGGTCAGATCGTCAAGGCGGGCTAAACTACGGCTGTCATGGAAGCCATCACGATTGAGACCGCACCCCGGCCCGACGCCGCCGTGCTATGGCTGCACGGCCTGGGCGCCGACGGCCACGACTTCGAGCCGATCGTCCCGGAGCTTCGCCTGCCGCGCGAGCTACGGCTGCGCTTCGTGTTTCCCCACGCCCCCGTCCGCCCGGTGACCCTCAACGCCGGCATGCGCATGCGGGCGTGGTACGACATCCTGCAGCTCGGCGGCGGGCCGGAGGACGAGGCCGGGATCCGCGCCTCGCAGGCGGCGCTCGAGCGCCTCGTGGCGGAGCAGGCGCGCGACGGCATCGCCCCCGGGCGCATCGTCCTCGCCGGGTTCTCGCAGGGCGGCGCCATCGCGCTGCAGACGGCGCTGCGCCACCCCTCGCGCCTTGCCGGCGTGCTCGCGCTCTCCACCTACCTTCCGCTCGCCTCCACGCTGGAGGCCGAGCGGGCGCCCGCCAATGCCTCGGTGCCGATCTTCATGGCGCACGGTCTCTACGACGACATCATTCCGCTCGCGCGCGCCGAGCAGTCCCGCGAGCGGCTGCGCGCCCTCGGATACCCCGTGGAATGGCACGCCTACCCCATGCCGCACTCGGTCTGCGCCGAGGAAATCGGCGACATCGCGCGCTTTCTCGCTACGACTCTCGGACCAGCTCCCGGAAGCGGATGAGGTCGAAGTCCTCGCCGTGCTCGAGCACGGCCTGCGGCAGGTAGACGTAGCTGCGGCCGCCGCGTTCGCATTCCAGGCTCTGGCCGGGCACGAACACGCCGCTGCGGATGACAAGGAGCGCCTCGCCAACGGGGAGGCTCGGGTCCGGGAGCAGGACGCCCGGCTCGTTGCGGCCGCGCACCGGGAAGCCGGCAACCAGCGGCGCCCGGGAGAGCGTCTGGATGCCCACGCGGGACTCGCCGCCGCCCAGCCGGTTGACGCGCCGCACGAGGCCTACCAGCCAATTGGTGCCGCCTTCGGGCTGAAGCGCGAGTAGCACGCCGATCCGCAGCCAGTCGTCCTTCGCCTGTGGCGCACGTGCGCCGAAGCCGCCGCCGCTCACGTTCTCCACGATCCAGCTCTCCGCCGGGTGCTTGTGGAACTCGAGCGCCGCGATGCCCGCGACCGCGCCCACCACGGCTTCGAAGCCGTGCACGACGGAGAGCCGCGACTTGACCGCATGCCGGGGATGCTTGCGCGCCGGCGCATCGGCCGACCAGTGCAGCTCCAGGCGCCCGAGTAGCTCCACTACCCCGGCCGGGTCGGCCTCGGGCGGCAGGCCCAGCGCCTCGGGCGCTCGTCCGGTCGCCTCGATGCGCCGCACGAGCGCCTGCAGCTCCGCGAGCGCGGCGCCCGCGCCGAGGAACCGCACGCTCGGGGCGCTTTCGGGGCTCTTGGCGAGCCGTTGCGGCGCCATCGGCTTCGCCAGGTCGGTCCAGTGCGTGTGCGCGGGCGTTGCCGCCCTGGCGAGCTCGAAGCGCGCGGCGTGCGCGGCGATGAGCCGCTCGGCCAGGTCGATCTCGGTCGGCGTGAGACTGTCGGGCGAGCTCGTGCTAAGGACGAGCGCGCGCACGAACGCTTCGCGCGGCGAGGACGCGCCGGCGCCCGCCTCCGAGGCCGTCACGGCGCTCTCCGCGATGCCGCGCGACTCGGCAAACGCGTAGACGTTGTTCAGCAGGCGCCAGAGCGCCGGCTCGATCGGGGCGTAGCGCAGATGGAGCCACTTCAGCTGCTGGCCGACCGCGTGAAGCGCGCGCGTACAAAGCTGCGGAAGCAGCGGCGTCGCCGCCGCCGCGCCCTTCGCGCCCTGCAGAACGGCGTCGATGGCCCGGCCGTACGCCACCGCACAGGCGGCCCAGTACGCGTGGGCGCGCCGCCATGCAAGGTTCTCCTGCACGCGCGAAGCCCGCGCTCCGGTGAGGTAGTCGCGCCCGAGCCGGCGCAGCCGTGGCTGCGCCGCGTCGTCGATCATGAAAAGAAGCTGGATGCGCGCATCGCCGCGGAAGCCCTCCGCCGCACTGGCCGAGTCGTGCCAGTGCTCGAGCTCCTCGAGCGCCTTCAGGGGATCGTGCGCCGGCAGCTCCGCGAGAATGCGGCGCGCCTCCCTCGGATCGGCCATGGGGTGATCCGGCCGCCCCGCGCCAAAGAGCTTGAGCATCTTTTATTGTTCCGTCCCGGCGCGGCGATCGTATCACGCGGACTGCGGCAAAGCGCCGCCGCGCCGATCCGGGCAGAATAGCGGCGTGCAGATCGCTCCACCTTCGCCGCACGCGCGCCCCGACCAGCGCTTCCCGGGGTACCTGGTCCTGCACCTGATCGGCCAGGGCGGGCAGGCCCAGGTGTACCTCGCCGAGCGCGAGCGCGACGGGCTGCGCGTCGCGCTCAAGGTACTCGACCGGACGCTGCGGCAGGATGCGAGCTTCCTCGAGCGGCTCGTGCGGGAGTACAAGCTCGTCGCGAGCCTCGAGGACGAGCACGTGGCGCGGATCTACGACCAGGGCTTCGCGGGCGACTTCCCGTACATCGCCATGGAGTTCCTGCCTTCCGGCACCCTTGCCACGCGCATCCGCGAGGGCCTGAGCTCGATCAATGCGCTGCGGATCGCCTCGCGCATCGCGCGGGCGCTCGACGTCATCCACGGCCACGGCATCGTGCACCGCGACCTCAAGCCGGCGAACATCCTCTTTCGCCCCGACGGCCGGCCGGTCATCGTCGACTTCGGCCTGGCGAAGGACCTCGGCGCGCATTCCACGCTCACGGTGCAGGGCCAGTTCGTGGCCACGCCGCGCTACATGGCGCCCGAGCAGTGCCTTGGCCGCCCCGCCGACGCGCGCTCGGACCTCTACAGCCTCGGCGTGGTGTTCTACGAGATGCTGACCGGCGAGAAGCTCTTCGGCAACCAGCCGCCGGCGGCCATCGTCGCCGCGCACCTCAAGGCGCCGGTGCCGCGCCTTCCCCGCCGGCTCGCCGGCTACCAGCCGGTCCTCGACCGGCTGCTCGCGAAGGATCCCGACGAGCGCTTCCAGAGCGCGCGCGAGCTCTTCACCCTGATTGCGATATGAACGACGGCGAACAGCAATACCTCGACCTTCTGGCCGAGCTCCTCGAGCGCGGCGCCACCAAGACTGATCGCACCGGCACGGGCACCCGCTCGGTCTTCGGCCGGCAGATGCGCTTTTCGCTCGAGCGCAGCTTTCCGCTGCTCACCACGAAGAAGCTCCATCTCAAGTCGATCATCTATGAGCTGCTGTGGTTCCTCCGCGGCGACACGAACGTTCGCTGGCTGCAGGAGCGCGGCGTGACCATCTGGGACGAATGGGCCGACGAGAACGGCGATCTCGGCCCCGTCTACGGCTACCAGTGGCGCCACTGGCGCACGCCGGAGGGGCGCGAGATCGACCAGATTTCGGCCGTCATCCGCTCGCTGAAGGAAAAGCCGGATTCGCGGCGCCACGTCGTCTCCGCCTGGAACCCCGCCGACGTCGATCGCATGGCGCTGCCGCCCTGTCACGCGCTCTTCCAGTTCTACGTGGCGGAAGGACGGCTGTCGTGCCAGCTCTACCAGCGAAGCGCCGACGTCTTCCTGGGCGTGCCCTTCAACATCGCCTCCTACGCGCTCCTCACGCTCATGGTGGCGCAGGTGTGCGGGTTCCGGCCCGGCGAGTTCGTCCTGACCCTGGGCGACGCTCACCTCTATCTCAACCACGTGGAACAGGCGCGCGAGCAGCTCTCGCGCGAGCCGCGCGGCTTCCCGGTCATGCGCCTCAACCCGGCGGTGCGCGACGTCTTCGCCTTCCGCTACGAGGACTTCGTGCTCGAGGGCTACGACCCGCATCCGGCGATCAAGGCGCCGATCGCGGTCTAGGGGCCTTGCGCGGCGGGGCGCGGACGGCGCCGGCGCTCGCTCAGCCAGCCGAAGGGAAAGAGCACGGCGCTTCGCAGGCCTTCGATGGACGAGAGCTGGTCGAGCGACCGGCGCGCCTCGGTCACGAACTGCTGCACCACGACGCGCTCGCTCACTTCCGCGCCCTCGCGGATGCGCGAGAGCGCGTGCAGCACGTAGCCGCCGAGGACGAACGAGATGGCGAAAAGGAACTCCCAGTGCTGGAACTCGAGCACGGTGGCGAGCGCGTCGCCGACGGGCGAGCCCCAGTGCACGAAGATCGCGAGCTCCCGCGCGGCAAACCATTCCGCGAGGCCGCCTCCCACCAGCGCCGCCGTGCCCGCGGCGGCCGCCCCCGAGAGACTCACTGCCGAAAGGTATGCCGTACCCTGGCCCTGCGGCGCGAGCTTGAGGCCGAGGTTGCCCGTGGCGAGGCCGATGCCGCCGGCGGCCGCGCCCATGACGAGATGGATGGCGAAGAGAAGCGGCAGCGTCAGCGCGTGCTCGCTCGGAATCTTGGCGAAGGGCAGCGCAACGAGGCAGGCGAAGTAGGCCGGCAGCGCGACCGCCAGGATCGCCTTGTTCGAAAGCCGGTCGGAGAGCCGGCCCCAGAGGTACATGGTGAGCGCGTTTGCCACCTGGCTCGCCACCCACAGGGCGGTCACCGTGCCCATGCCGTAGTGGAGTTGCCGCAGCAGGTACACGGTGATGAACGGCGCGGCGAGGTTCGAGGCGAGGTTCCAGCTCGCCATGAAGACGATCACGCGGCGGAAATCCTGGTCGCGGAACGGCGAGCGGATCATCGCGAGCACCGGAAGAGGCGGACCCTTGCGCGCCGGCATGGCGGGCTCCGGCACCTGCGCGAGGTAGTAGCTGCTCACCAGGCCTGCGAGGCCGGCGCAGACGAAGGCGACCGAGTAGCCCTGGATCTGCGGGCCGAACGGCCACTGCTGGATCACCTGTCCGGCGAAGAGCGCGCCGATCGACGCGAGCACGGTGGACCAGAAGAGGCGCCGGGCGAAAAGCGCTCCCAGCGTGTCCTTCGGCAGCAGCTGATGCAGCCACGAGTTGAGCGAGCAGCCGCTGATCGAGCCGAGCAGCGTGATGGCGCTCTGCCCGGCGACGAAGAGCGCGAGCGCGATGGGCGGATCGAGGTACGGCAGCAGCGCGAGGAGCAGGATCAGCAGGCGCGAGATCGTGACCGCCGTGACCGTGATCCTGCGCCGCTCGCGCACGCGCTCGACCAGCGCAATCGCGGGAAGCTGCGCGACCTGGGCGATGAACGGCACTGCGGCGAGCAGCCCGATCACCATCGGGCTCGCGCCGAGCGCGACGGCGAAGCCGACGAGGATGACGCCGCCGTAGAGCGAGCCCGCAAGCGTCGCCCAGGCCGCGTCGCGCACCAGCGCCTCCTTGCCCCGCTCGACGTCCTCCGGCGTTACGACTGGGTCGGGGCGCAAGCGCATCTCGCGCAGTGCGAAAGCAAATCGCGCGCCGTGGGCGCAAAACAACAACGCAAAAAAAAGGGCCCGCCTGTAGGGGGGAAAGGCGGGCCCGGGGGAGGAGACGACCGGTGCGATCGTCTGCTGAAAAGGGTGGGGAAGCTCCGCTACAGGAGCCCCTTCGCCCAGAACTGAGCGAGATACAGCATGCCGGCGGCAGCGAAGGTGTAGACGAGCAGCTCCGAGGCGAAATGCCGTCCGCGCGGCGAGCTCCAGCCGCGCGAGAACCAGGCGAGCGCCGCGATGAGAAGGAGCGAGCCGAGCGCTGCGGCGCCGGCCGAGGCGCCTCGGCCGAAGGCCTGCGCGATCCAGCCATCGGGCGAGATGACCTTGTAGATCGTGCCGCCGATGCCGACCATCACGAGCGCGACGACGACGAATCCGAAGAGGACCTGCGCCAGCGCATGGACCTCGTGCTTGATCTTGGCGGAGCTCATTGCCTCCTCCTGCGTATGCTGTACGACGCACCTGGTCGTGACGCGAAGAAGTACTGCAAACCGCATGCCAGCGTCGCGGTTTTCCTTACGGCCTAGATACTTCGGACTACCGCGCCTTCCGGCACAGGGGCGCGCATGCAGGCGTTTCGTCGGGAAGGGACGACGACGTTTTTCACATTCCGGAAAGCGCATTGATCGCGCGCGGATTTTCCTGTCGCCCCGGCGCGACGCCAGCCGACGCAGCGCGTCACGCGAGCAAACTGCGCGCCAGTTGCGTCTTCGCGAACACGCGACAACGGGAATACCGGTGGCGGCTCCCTCGGCCAAGTCCGTTGATGCTGCAAGGCAACACCGTCCTCCCGTTGCCGCCAGAAGGACGTTGTCCCGTCGATGCTTGGCGACGGTCTGTCGAAAATGTCGCAGGCGTAAATGCCCGCTTTCGCTGACAGCGCGAAGCGGTGGCCTTTCCTTGACGGCCCGGCGGGCCGGGACTAGATTGGCCGGCGACGACCCCCTTACAACAACCGGTCGTCGGAGAGCTCGACTTACTTGGTCAATCAAAACTTCCTAGGAGTCCCAATGAAGAAACTGCTCTGCCGCATGCTTGTTCTGCTGATGATCTGGACCCCGTATCAGGTGGCGCAAGCGGGAATGATCGGTACCGACCAGGTGGTGCAGACCGCCTCGGCCGATCGCGGCGCGGTGCTGAGCTTCGTCAGCCGCGCGGATGTCGCGGACCAGCTGGCGGCGTTCGGCATCGATCCGGCGACCGCCAAGGACCGCGTGGCCGCGATGACGGACGAGGAAGTCAGCTATCTCGCCGGCAAGATCAGCGAGGCGCCCGCCGGCGCCGACGCGGCCGGCATCCTGCTGCTGCTCGTCATCATCGGCGTCATCTGGTGGGCCTGGAAGCGCTAGTCCGGACCGCTCGACGCATCGGAAACGCCCGCGCCTTCGCGGGCGTTTTCGTTTGCGCGTGGCTGCTCTCCGGCTGCGCGAGCCTCTTCCCGCAGACCGCGGAGCTGCGCGAAGGACTGCCCGAGGGGCTCCCCGAGCGCGTCGAGCTGAAGTCGGTCCCTTTCTTTCCCCAGGACGAGTATCAGTGCGGGCCGGCGGCGCTCGCCACCTCCCTCGCCGCCACGGGAGTGAAGGTCACGCCCACCGAGCTCGTCCCTCAGGTCTACCTGCCCGAGCGCAAGGGCAGCCTGCAGGTCGAGATGCTCGCCGCGGCACGCCGGCACGGGCGCGTGTCGTATCTCCTGGAGCCCCGCTTCGAGGCTCTGCTGCGCGAAGTGGCAGCCGGCAACCCGGTCATCGTGCTCCAGGATCAGGCGCCGCTCGGCAGCTGGCATTACGCCGTCGCGATCGGCTACGACTACGATGCGGGCGAGCTCATCCTGCGTTCCGGCGAGACGGAGCGCCAGGTGCTCACCTTTCCCGTGCACGAGTTCATGTGGCGCCGGAGCGGCTACTGGGCCATGGTGGCGATGCCGCCCGATCGCATTCCGGCGACCGCCGAAGAGGGCCGTTGGCTGAGCGCCATCGCGGCCCTGGAACGCGCGGGAAGCGCGGCCGCCGCCCGGACCGCCTACGCCACGTTCCTCGAGCGCTGGCCCGCCAACGTCGGCGCGGCGATCGGGCTCGCCAATGCGCACCACGCGCTCGGCGAGCTGGAGGCGGCCGCCGCGGTGCTGCGCGAAGCTGCGCGCCGCGATCCCGACTCGGTCATCGTGCTCAACAATCTCGCGCAGACCCTCTCGGATCTCGGCCGCCACGCCGAGGCGCTGCCTTTCATCGAGCGCGCCGTCGCCGCCGGCGGGCCCTACGCGAAGGCGGTCGAGGAGACGCGCCAGACCATCCTCAAGCGCCTCGGGCGGTAGCCGGGCCCTACGCCGCGAGCGCCTGCGGATCCTGCGCCGCGATGACCGGCGGGACCGGGCAATCGAGCGTAGCGGCCACCGCGCGCACGAGCTCGACCTCGGCGAGCCGGAACACCTGGTCGGCCGCCGCCGCCTCGAAGCAGGCCTTCAGCACCGCCGGCTTCGAGAGCGGCGCGAGGCGGCGCAGGCGCTCCAGGGCTTCGCTCACTCGCGCGGTATTGAGCTCCTTTCCGGTGAGGGGCACGAGCGGCAGTTGCTCCAGGATCCGCCGTCCGCTCGCGTAAGCGCGCGCGGCATCGGCGCCGCAGGCGAGCGCGACGAGCGAGAGTACGGCGTGCGCGTCGTCGAGGACTTCCTCGACCCGCCGATACTGCGTGCGGATCGGATCGCCGGCGCCCTCGCGCAGCCGCTGGCGGAGAAACGTCGAGAGCACGAACTCCGTGAGCGTGACGCGCCGGTCCGCCTCCACCACCCCGGCGAGATCGGCAATGAAAGCGTCACGCGCGCTCTGGGGCTGGCTCTTGATGGCGGGAACGGCCAGCTCGGCGAGGGTCAGCATGTGGCTGCGCGCAACGCCCGCCACGCACGCATGCAGCGCGCGAACGCGCTCGGGCGCCGAAGGCCCGCGGCGAGCGCCGAGCAGCGCGAGCGCCTCTTCGTGGCCCGCCGCCTGCGGGCCGAGCGCAAGCGCGAAGAGCGCGAGCTCCGCCTCCGCGGGACGATGCAGCGCCTCGCGCAGCGCCTGCGGCAGGCTGCCGAGAAGGCGCCGCGCCTGATCGACGTGCTCGGCCTTGGGGCGCCCGACCGAGGCGGCGGCGAGCGCGAGGCCGGCGCCGAGCCCGGCGCCGGCGGCGGTCGAGACGTGCTTCACGACGTTCCCGGCGCCGTCGATCACCGCCACCTCGTGGCGCGTGCCGTGGCGCTTCTCGCGATAGGCCTCGCGCTGGAAGCGCGGATGCGCCCGGCGGATGCGCGCCTCGATGGGCGGGTGGGTCGGGAAGCTCCACCAGCGGCCGGCGACCTGGGCGAAGAACATGTGCGAGAGCTCATGCGCGTGCGCCGCTCGAACCGCGGTATGCGCACGCATCGACAGGATCGAGTCGAGCGCGCCCGCAATGCCGTCGGGATTGCGGGTGAACTGCACGCTTGCAGCGTCGGCGAGGAACTCGCGCTCGCGCGAGATCGCCGCCTTGATGGCATCGGCGGCGAGCACGCCCGGGTGGCCGATGAACGCGAGTAGCGCGCCGACGAGCGCCGCGACGCCCCCGGTGCGCTCCTCCCTCGCGCGGCGCCGGTCGTGCTCGGCCGCGCGCATGACCATCGCCTCGCCCTGCTCGCCGAGCCAGCTCAGGCCCGCGAGGATGCTCGACAGGCGCAGGTTGAGCACCATGTCGCCGTTCAGGATGTGGCTGAACTCGTGTCCCATGACGCCCTGGAGCTCGTCGCGCGAAAGCTTGTCGAGCGCGCCGCGGGTGACGACGATGACCGCCTCGTTCGGCGAATGGCCGGCGACGAGCGCGTTCACGGCCGCCTCGTACTCGAGCACATAGACCGGTGGAACCGTGACGCCCGAAGCGATGGCCATCTCCTCCACGACGTTCACGAGGCGCCGCTCGGTCGGCGCGAGCCGCCCGCCGTCGAGCGCCCGTGCGCCGAGGAGCTCCGCCACCGCGTGACCGCCGTGGCGCATGCGCCAGGCGCGAAGCGCGGAAGCGGCGAGGATCGTGGCGAGCACCACGCCGGCCACGCCAGCGAGTAGCCGGGGCGGAGTGCCTGCGACGGCGGCCAAGTAGCCGGGATACAGGCCCCAGTAGAGCCCGAGCACGCCATGGAGCAGTGCGAACGCGAGGCAATAGCTCGCGACCACCCCCAGCGCCGCAGCCGTGAACCAGAAGAGCAGCCGCCGCGTGTTGCGGCGCGCGAGCTCCTGCTGGGCGAAGAAGTCGAACTGCCGGGGGTCGGGGCGGCCCGATCGGGCCATGCTCAGAAGGCGACCTTGGGCGCGCGGCGCTCCTCGGCCGACTCGGTGGCCTGCAGCAGCTCGGCCTGCGAGAAACCGAGGGCCCCGGCGAACATCACGTCGGGAAAGGACTCGCGCCGGGTGTTGTAGGCCATCACCGCGTCGTTGTAGGCCTGCCGCGCGAACGCCACCTTGTTCTCGGTGCTCGTCAGCTCCTCGTGCAAGGCGAGCAGGTTCTCGTTTGCCTTGAGCTCCGGATAGGCCTCGACCACGGCGAAGAGCCGGCCGAGCAGCGCGCCAAGCGCGCCCTCGGCCTGCCCGAGCTCACGCATCGCCGACGGGCTGCCCGGGCTCGCGGCGGCGGCCTGCGCGGCGGCCGCGGCATGGTTGCGCGCCCGCGTCACCGCCTCGAGGGTTTCGCGCTCGTGCTTCAGGTAGCCGCGCGCCGTCTCGACGAGGTTCGGAATGAGGTCGTAGCGGCGCTTGAGCTGCACGTCGATCTGCGCGTACGCATTGCGGTAGCGATTGCGCAGCGCCACCAGGCCGTTGTAGACGACGATCGCCAG
>CAYWSG010000004.1:29309-96842 GCA_964461055.1 uncultured Enterobacteriaceae bacterium
TCTTGTTGCCCCAGCCTGCGGCCGTGGGCCTACTATAGCGTAAGCGCTAGAATGACTCGGTGGACCCGCGGCGACGCGATATCCTCCGCGCAATGGCGCTGGCGGCGGCCGGTGCTGCCGTGCGTCCCGCGTTCGGCGACGACCCGATGATCACCAAGCCCATTCCGTCTACCGGCGAGGCGCTCCCCGTCATCGGGCTCGGCACCTGGCAGACGTTCGACGTCGGCGACGACGACAAGGCGCGCGCGCCGCTTCGCGAGGTGATGGAGATCTTCGCCGACGCCGGCGGGCGCCTGGTGGACTCCTCGCCCATGTACGGCACGAGCGAGTCGGTCGCCGGCGACCTGATGGCCGAGCGCAAGCTCCACGAGCGACTCTTCGTCGCGACGAAGGTCTGGACCCGCGGCCGCGACGCGGGCGTGCGCCAGATCGACGCGTCGTTCCGCAAGCTCCGCGTCAAGCGGGTGGATCTGCTGCAGGTCCACAACCTCCTCGACGTTGCCGTGCACACGAAGAGCCTCGCGGAGCTGAAGAAGAAGGGCCACGTCCGCTACATCGGCGTCACGCACTACGCCTCCTCGGCGCACGCCGACGTCGAGCGCGCCCTCGACGCCCATCGCTACGACTTCCTGCAGATCAACTATTCGCTCGACGAGCCGGAAGCGGAGGAGCGGCTCCTCCCGAAGGCGCGCGAGCTCGGCGTCGCCGTGATCGCGAATCGCCCGTTCGCCTCGGGCGGCATGTTCCGCAGGGTCAAAGGCAAGCCGCTGCCGCCCTGGGCCGCGGAGCTCGGCATCGCAAGCTGGGCGCAGTACTTCCTGAAGTGGATCGTCGCCCATCCGGCGGTCACCTGCGCCATTCCGGCCACGTCCAAGCCCGGGCACATGCGCGACAACGTGGCGGCCGGCCGGGGGCCACTGCCCGACGCCGCGGCGCGCCGGCGCATGCAGGAGCACTACGCCTCGCTTTGATACACTGGCCCGAAACACGGGAGGAGGAGACACCATGAAAAGCAAGGCCCTCGTCGCTGCGGCCATCGCCACCGTCCTCGCCTGCGCGCCGCTCGCGCCGCAGGCGGCCGACAAGATCCGGGTCGGCTTCGCCAGCACGCTCTCCGGACCGAGCGCCGCGCTCGGCGTGGACATCCGGGACGCGTTCCTGCTCGCAGTCAAGATGAACGGCGGCAAGCTGGGCGGCGTCCCCGCCGAGGTGCTCGTGGGCGACGACCAGTTCAAGCCCGACGTCGGCCGCCAGCTCGCCGAGAAGTACGTGAAGCTCGACAAGGTGCACTTCCTGACGGGCTACGTCTTCTCGAACATCATGCTGGCGTCCCTTCCGGTCGCCTTCGAGAACAAGGTGGTCTACGTGAGCCCGAACGCGGCGCCCTCGCCGCTCGCGGGCGAGAAGTGCAACCCCTACTTCTTCGTCGCGTCCTGGCCGAACGACGCCTACCACGAGGCCGCGGGCCAGCATGCCACCAACAAGGGGTACAAGAGCGTCTACCTCATCGCGCCGAACTACCAGGCCGGCAAGGACTCGCTCGCCGGGTTCAAGCGCTTCTACAAGGGCAAGGTGGCGAACGAGGTCTACACCAAGCTCGGCCAGCTCGACTACTCGGCCGAGCTCGCGCAGGTGCGCGCCGCCAGGCCCGACGCCGTGTACATCTTCCTGCCCGGCGGCATGGGCATCAACTTCATCAAGCAGTTCGTCGCCGCCGGCCTCTCGCGCGACATGCAGCTGCTCACGCCCGGATTCAGCTCCGACCAGGACATCATCCGGCCCGTGGGCGAGGCGCTGCTCGGCACCTTCGACACCGCGCACTGGGCGCTCGACCTCGACAACGCCGCCAACCGCAAGTTCGTCGCGGCCTTCGAGAAGGAGTACAACCGCCTGCCGTCGCTCTTCGCCGCGCAGGGCTACGATGCGGCGCTGCTCATCGACTCGGCCGTGCGCGAGGTGAAGGGCAAGGTCGAGGACGTCGAGGCCGTGCGCCGCGCGCTGCGCGCCGCGAAGTTCGAGTCGGTGCGCGGCCCGTTCAAGTTCAACACCAACCAGTATCCGATCCAGAACTACTACCTGCGCGTCGTCGCCAAGGACGCCAAGGGCCGCATCGTCAACAAGACGATGGGCACCATCTTCAAGAGCCACGGCGATGCCTACGTGCAGGACTGCAAGATGAAGTAGGCGTCTACGACGCCTTTGCTTCGGTGGGGTGAGACGAAAGCTCACCCCTTTTCATTTCGGCCATGTCCTGGATCCTCATCGTCGAGCAGTTGCTGAACGGCCTGCAGTTCGGGCTGATGCTCTTCCTGCTCGCCGCCGGCCTCACCCTGGTCTTCGGCATCATGGACATGATCAACCTCGCGCACGGCTCGCTCTACATGCTGGGCGCGTTCCTCGCGGCATGGCTTGTCCAGCTCACCGGCTCCTTCCTCGCCGGCGTGCTGCTCGCGATCCCGGCCACGGCAGCGCTCTCGATGCTGCTGGAGGTCGTTCTCCTGAGGCGCCTCTACCTCCGCGATCATCTGTCGCAGGTGCTGGCGACCTTCGCCCTCATCCTCATCCTGAACGAGGGCGTGCGCCTGGTCTGGGGCTCCGACGCCTACCTTCCGCTGCCGACGGCGCTTTCGGGCCCGGTCGAGCTGCTGCCGGGGCTGTACTACCCCGCCTACCGGCTGCTCATCATCGGCGTCGGGCTCCTCGTGGCGGTGTTCCTGTATCTCCTCATCCTCAAGACGCGGATCGGCATGCTGGTGCGCGCGGGCGCCTCCAATCGCGAGATGGCGCTCGCCATGGGCGTCAACATCCCGGGCCTCTTCACCGCCGTCTTCGGCATCGGCGGTGCGCTCTGCGCGGTGGCCGGCGCGCTCCTCGCGCCGCTCTTCGCCGTGCAGGTCGGCATGGGCGAGAACATCCTCATCCTCGCGTTCGTCGTCGTGGTGATCGGCGGCATCGGCTCGGTGCGCGGCGCGATGGTCGGCGCCCTCGTCGTGGGGCTCGTGGACACGATCGGCCGCGCCTTCCTGCCCATCGCGTTCGGCGCCTTCCTGCCGCCGCAGTTCGCGAGCGCCGCCGGTCCGGCGATCGCCTCGGTGGCGATCTACCTGCTGATGGCCGTCGTCCTTTTCTTCCGGCCGCAGGGCCTCTTCCCGGCGCGCGGATGAGGCCTGTCGCGCTGGTGACCCTCGCGCTCGTCGCCCTCGCGTTTCCCTGGGCGGCGGAGGCGCTCGGGCAGTCGTTCTACGTGAGCTTCGCCAGCCGGCTCATGATCTACGCCATCGCGGCGACGAGCCTCAACGTGGTCCTTGGCTACGGCGGCATGATTTCCTTCGGCCATGCCGCCTTCGTCGGCACCGGCGCCTACGTGGCGAGCATCGCGCTGGTGGAGGGGCTCGCGAGCGCCTGGGTGGCCTGGCCGCTCGCCGTGATCGCGGCGGCGCTCGCCGCCTGGGCGATCGGCGCCATGTCGCTGCGCACGCGGGGCGTGTACTTCATCATGATCACGCTCGCCTTCGCGCAGATGGCCTACTACCTCGTCAACTCGATGAAGGCCTACGGCGGAGACGAGGGGCTCACGCTCGCGCACCGCGCCCAAATCGGGCTCGGGCTCGATACGGCAAGCGAGCCCGTCTTCTACTACGTCGTGCTGGCGTTTCTCGCGCTCGTGCTCATCCTGCTCCACCGGCTCTCCGGCGCGCGCTTCGGCCGCGTGATTGCCGCGATCCGCGACAACGAGACGCGCGCCGAAGCCATCGGCTTCCCGACGTTCCGCTACAAGCTCGCCTGCTTCGTGATCGGCGGCGCGGTCGCCGGGCTTGCCGGCGCGCTGCTCGCGAGCCACGGCCGCTACGTCAATCCGGGCGTCCTGCACTGGACGCAGTCGGGGACGCTCATGATCATGGTCATCCTCGGCGGCGTCGGGCGGCTGTGGGGCGGCGTCATCGGCGCCTTCGTGCTGCTCACCCTTGAGCACGTCGTCGCGGACTACCCGATGCCATGGCTTTCGGCGCTCGCGCCCAACTACCAGCAGCATTCCGCGCTCGCCGTCGGCATCGTCCTTCTTGCCATCGTGCTCTTCGCCCCGCAGGGCATCGCCGGGCTTCTCGCGCGCAAGGGCCATGCTCGTCCTTGAGCGCGTCCTCCGGCGCTTCGGCGGGCTCGTCGCCACCGACGAAGTCTCGCTCGAAGTGCGCGCGGGCGAGGTCCACGCCCTGATCGGCCCGAACGGCGCGGGCAAGACCACACTCGTCAACCTCATCTCCGGCGGACTCGCGCCCGATGCGGGCACGATCCGCTTCGACGGCCGGGACGTAACGCGCCTCACCCAGCACGCGCGCGTGCTCGCCGGGCTTGCGCGCAGCTACCAGGTGACCAGCATCTTCCGCGGCTTCACGGTGCAGGAAAACCTCGCCCTGGCCGTGCAGGCGCGCAAGGGCACGAGCTTTTCCTTCTGGAGGCCGGTGGCACGCGAGCGCGCGCTTTTCGACGAGTCGGGGTCCCTGCTCGCGGACATCGGGCTCGAGCACAAGGCGCACGCCCTCGCCGCCACGCTCGCGCACGGCGAGCAGAGGGCGCTGGAGGTGGGCCTCGCGCTGGCGACGAATCCGCGGCTCCTCCTGCTCGACGAGCCGATGGCCGGCATGGGGCCCGAGGAGTCGCAGCAGGTGGTCGCGCTCATCGAGCGCGTGCGCGCCCGCGTCACCGTTCTCCTCGTCGAGCACGACATGGATGCGGTGTTCCGGCTCGCCAACCGCATCTCGGTGCTGGTCGGCGGGCGCATCATCGCCACGGGCGCCCCGCAGGAAATCCGCGCCAACGCCGAGGTGCGGCGCGCCTACCTGGGAGACGAGCTTGCTGCTTGAGGTGACGGGCCTCGAGACGGCCTACGGCCAGAGCCAGGTGCTCTTCGGCCTGGACCTGCGCGTCGGCGAAGGCGAGACCGTGACGCTGCTCGGGCGCAACGGCATGGGAAAGACCACCACCGTGCGCTCCATCCTCGGCCTTACGCGCGCGCGGGCCGGCGCCATCGTGTTCCGCGGGCGGCGCATCGAGCGCGAGCGGCCCGACCGCATCGGCCGCCTCGGCATCGCGCTCGTCCCGGAGGGCCGGCAGATCTTCCCGAACCTCACCGTGCTCGAGAACCTCGCGGCGTTCGCCGACAACCGCTCGGGACGGACCGGCCCCTGGACGGTGGCAAAAGTTTTTTCCCTCTTCCCGGCGCTCGATTCAAGAAAGAACAACTTCGGAAACCAGCTCTCGGGCGGCGAGCAGCAGATGCTCGCCATCGGGCGGGCGCTCGTCACGAACCCGCACCTGCTCGTGCTCGACGAGGCCACCGAAGGCCTGGCGCCGCTCATCCGCGAGGAGATCTGGCGTTGCCTCGCCCGCCTGCGCGAGGAGGGCCAGAGCATCATCGTCATCGACAAGTACATCGAGCGGCTGCTGCCCCTCGGCGACCGGCACACCATCATCGAGCGGGGCCGGGTCGCGTGGCGGGGGACTTCCGCCGAGCTCGCCGCCGACCGGACGCTCTGGCAGCGTTACCTCGGCGTTTGAGACCGCCGGGTACCGGGCAGGCCGCCGGCTTATGTGCGCTTGCACGGGATGCGTGGTGCGCTGCACCAAGGAAATGCCTGCCGCAAACTGTTGCAAATGCAATTAACTCGGCGTACGGTCGCCCGGGATGAGGCCCGCGTCCGCACCGACCTTCGAGCTCGAGCGCCACGTCTTCTTCTGGCTCACGCAGGCGATCGAAAGCCGCGACCGCAGGCTCGCGCAGGAGCTGCGCGAGGCGGGGCTGCGCGTGCCCGAATGGCGCGCGCTCGCGGCGCTCTACGCGCGCGGGGGCTGCTCCATGAGCGAGCTCGCCGACCTCGCCTCCATCGACCGCACGACGCTCACCCGCACCGTCGACCGCATGGAGAAGGCCGGCTGGGCGACGCGCCTCTCCGACGCCGAAGACCTGCGCGTCACCCGCCTTGCGCTCACCGCCGCGGGCGAGCGCCTCTTCGCGCGCATCTGGCCGACGGTGGAGCGCCTCAACCGCGCCGCGGTGGAGGGCCTGCCGGCGGGCGCGGTGGAGATGCTGTGCTGGACCCTCGAGCGCATGAAGACCAACCTGGACGCCTACGTTTCCGAAGGAGAAACCCATGCTGCGTGAAGCCATTCCGGACCTCGGCAAGATGGTGGAGCCGGACCGCGTGCGGCGCGAGCTCTACACCGACCCGCAGATCTTCGAGCTCGAGATGCAGCGCATCCACGAGACGGTCTGGATCTACTGCGGCCATCTTTCGCAGATCCCCAAGGCCGGCGACTACTACACCCTGCAGATCGGCCGCCAGCCCATGGTCATGGTGCGCAAGGCCGATGGCGGCGTGAGCGTGCTCTACAACCGCTGCCCGCATCGAGGCGCCATGATGTGCGGCGACCTGAAGGGCAACACGGGCGAGTTCTTCCGCTGCTCGTACCACGCGTGGACGTTCCACCACGACGGCAAGCTGAAGAACATCCCGATGATGGAGTCGGGCTACCAGGGCACGCGGCTCACACGCGACAACCCCGACTGCAGCATGAAGCCGGCCGCCCGCGTCGACGTCTATCGCGGCTTCGTCTTCGCGAGCCTCGCCAAGGACGGGCCGTCGCTCAAGGAGTTCCTCGGCCCGAGCATCGTCGCGTTCGACGACATGTGCGACCGCGCGCCCGAAGGCGAAGTGGAGATCGTGCCGAACTGCTTCCGCGTCATCCAGCACTCCAACTGGAAGCTCTTCATGGAGAACCAGATCGACGCGCTGCATCCGTCGGTCACGCACCAGTCCACCGGCCGCGCGGCGCACGAGGTGGAGAAGGAGATCGCGAAGAACACGAAGAGCGGCGAGGCGCCGCTCTCGTACCACATGCTGTCGGCCTTCGCGACGGTGACGATCGACAAGTGGGACAGCTTCCAGACGATCAACTACCCGTACGGCCACTGCATCCTCACCGGCTACATGGGCTTGCGGCCGCAGGACCCGGACACGCTCGCCTACGACAAGATCATGATCGAGAAGTACGGCAAGAAGCGGTTCGAGGAGATCGTGGGGGTGAACATCCACCACGTCCTCGTCTATCCGGGCCTCTCGGTGCAGTCGCCGCTGCAGCAGCTGCGCGCGGTGCGGCCGCTCTCGGTGGACCGCACGCTCACGGAGATCTGGCACTTCCGCCTGAAGGGCGCGCCCGAGGCGATCTACCGCCGCTCGCTCGCCTACTACAACCTGGTGAATTCGCCGGCGACGCTCATCAACGCCGACGACCTGGAGAATTTCTGGAAGTGCCACCAGGGGCTCGCGTCCGACGGCGGCGACTGGGTGAGCTTCGCCCGCCATTTCGGGCGGGACATCGAAAAGAACGGGGTCGTGGAGAGCGGACCGAACATGGGTACGTCGGAAGCGCCGATGCGCAACCAGATGAAAGCCTGGGTCCAGTACATGAAGGGATGACGATGGCGAAACTCGAAACGCAGCACGCGGTCGAGCAGTTCCTCTACCGCCAGGCGGAGTTGCTGGACGGCAGGCAGTGGCAGGCCTGGATCGACCTTTTCACCGACGACGGCATCTACTGGATGCCGCCCGAGCCCTCCCATACCACCTGGGAAGGCATGCCGGCGATCTTCGCCGAGGACAAGAACCTCATGAAAGTGCGCATGGGCCGCGTGCTGCACCCCGACGCCTGGTCTCAGCGGCCGCTCTGGGGCACGAACCACGTGGTTTCCAACGTCCAGGTCGTTTCCGAAGACTCGAAAGGCAACATCGAGGCTCGCTCGCGCTTCCACATGATGGAGCTGCGGCGCGACGACGTGCGCCATTTCGCCGGCTCGTATCTCCACAAGCTCAAGAAGACCGGCGACGGCTACCGCATCCAGCTGCAGCGCGTCGACATGACCAACGCCCAGGCGGCCTACGACTACGTGCTGCAGGTCTGGGTGTGAAGTAGGGAATTCCTGAAGGCGCCATCAGTCGTCGTTCCCCGCGTAGGCGGGAACGCGGCTTTCCTGGTTGAAAAGCAACATGGGCCCCCGCCTTCGCGGGGGCGACGAGCATGTGGTCTTTTTAGGCCGAGGCGCAGCCCTCGAGGTCTTCCCAAGTCAAGACGCAACCCTCGCGGCGCTTGCTCCGGCGATCTTTCCGAACACGGCGCCGTTGGTGAGCCCGGTGCCGCCGGGGTAGTTGAAGTAGAAGATGCCGCCCACCAGCTCGCCGGCCGCGAAGAGCCCGGGAATGGGCTCGCCGTCGGTGGAGATGACCTGCGCGTCGGTGTTCACGCGCAGGCCGCCGAAGGTGAAGGTGATCCCGCAGGTGACGGCGTAGGCCTCGAAGGGCGCCGTGTCGAGCGTGTTGGCCCAGTTGGATTTGTTGATTTTGAGACCTTCGGTACGTCTTCCGTCCTTCACGTTCGGATTGAAGGGGATATCGGTCCGAACTGCCGCGTTGTAGGCCTTCAGCTCCTCGAGCGCCGCCTTGCCGTCGGTGTCCTCGAGCTTCGCGCAGAGCTCCTCGAGCGTATTGGCGGTCACCTTGGTGACCTGGCGGATCTTGTACTCGTCGCGAAGCTGCGCCTTCACCTTGGCGTCGAAGATCTGCCAGGCGAACTGGCCCGGCTGGCCGAGGATCACGCGGCCATACTTGGCGTAGGTGTAGTTGCGGAAGTCGGCCCCCTCGTCCACGAAGCGCTTGCCGTGCGCGTTGATGTAGACGCCCCAGGGGTAGGAATGCTTCTGGAACTGGTCGCCGACCGCGAGATCGCCGAACTCCGGGGCGTTGCGCTCCCAGGCCACCGCGTGGCAGCCGGACCAGTTGCCCACCGGGGCGGCGCCGATGTCGAGCGCCATGCGAATGACCTCGCCCGTGTTGAAGCGCGTGCCGCGCACCTTGGCGAGCTCCCAGCCGGGGCCGAGGTAGCGGGCCCGCATCTCCGGATTGGCCTGGAAGCCACCAGCGGCCAGGACGACGGTTTTGCTTTTGATGTCCTTCGTCTTGCCCTGATGGCGAACGCGAACACCGTGAACCCCGTTGTCGTCGGCGAGCAACGAAACGGCGCGGGCGCCGTACCAGATCTCGATGCCGTTCTTGCGCGCGATGGCCGTCAGGTTCTCGACGAGGCCCGGGCCGCCGCCCACGGCCTCCACCGTGAGGCCGCCCCAGAACTTGAAGCGCCCGCCGACTTTGAACGCCTGCCGGCCCCAGGCCGCGGTGAAGCGCAGGCCCTTCTCGCGCATCCACACCACGGTCTTCAGGCTTTCCTTTACCAGGATTTCCGTCAGATCGGGGTCGCAGCGGTATTCGGTAACGCGCGCCATGTCGTCGAGGAACTGGTCCTGCGTATAGGTACCGAAGTCGGTGCGCTCGATCTCTTCCCGCGTGAGGTCGGGGATCACCTTCTTCAGGTCCTCGACGCCGTCGTAGGCGACGCGGAAAAGCCCTGCGGTGAAGCGCGAGTTGCCGCCCGACTCGTCCTCGGGCGCGCGCTCGAGGACCAGGATCCTCTTCACCGCTTCCGAGGCGGAAAGCGCTGCACACAGCGCCGCATTGCCGGCGCCCACCACGATCACGTCATACGCTTGCGTCACTTGGATTGGCTCCCTTTCTCCTGCGCGGCGAGGCGGCCGGCGCGCCGCCCCGACACGAACGCCCAGGCGAGATGATGGCCATGGCCCTTGAGCAGCAGCCCGCCCTGCCCGGTCGCGCCAGCGGCATAGAGCCCCGGGATCGGCCGATCTCCTTCGCCGAGCACGCGATGCTGCGCGTCCACCGCGAGGCCGCCCTCGGCATGCACGAAAACCGCGCGCACGGGCCCGAGCGCGATGAGCGGTCCCCGCGCGAGGCGCGCCCGGGGCGCGGAAGCGAGGCTCTCCTCCAGCGCGCGCGGCTGCATGCCGAGCTTCTGCGCGAGCGCCTCGAGGCTCGAGGCCTCGGTGTAGACGTCGGGCCGATTGCGCTTGTAGTCCGGCATATAAGCGTACGCCACGCCCGGCGCCGTGGAGACGAAATGCGGCCAGGCGGAGAACTGCGCCGCCAGCATGGCATCGAGGACAATGTACGCGCACTTGCCGGGCTGGTCGGGCACGCGCCAGGCGGCATGGTCGAGCTCGTCGCCGAAGCGCTCGCCGTGCCGGTTCACGAGGATCGCGCCCGCCTTGAAGAGCTCGAGCGAGGGCGCGAGCGCCGTGGCGAGGAACTGCATGAGGAAGGGCCGCAGGATGGCCGAGGGGACGTGGTCCATCGACCATTGCATGAGCGCGGCAAGCGAGCGCCACGGCGGCAGGCGCCGAACGAGCCTCTCGCGCGCCGGCGCGAGGAAGCGAAGCTCCGGCCCCAGCGCCAGATCGCCGTTCACGATGCGTGCGCCGAGCGCCTCGGCCATGCGCTGGCCATCCCCGGTGGCGGTGGGATTGACCCCTTCGACCTTCGCTTCCTGCGGCCCCATGAAGCGCAGCTTCAGCTCCGGGCTGCTCGTGAAGTCGCCGGCGGCGAGGACAACGGCGCGACGAGCGCCGTAGGTGTCGCCCGCCTCCGTCGATACGCCCACGACACGTCCCGACGCGCTCTCCAGCCGGGAAGCTTTCACCCCTGTTCGGATTTCCACTCCTGCGCGCCGGGCGCGGCGCTCGAGGTGATAGACGTAGGCACGGGAGTTCGGCAGGACGTTATGCATGCGCGGCTGCCGGTGCGGCGGCTCGGGCATGGGCCCCATGAAGCGCACCCCCGAGTCGATGAGCCACTGGAAAGCGGCCGGCGCCTCGTCGCAGAGCACCCGGCGAAGCTCGTCGTTGTCGCGCTCGGCGAGGGCGCCGGCGAAGGCCGGCATGTCCTCCCAGTGGGCCTGCGGATCGTCCTCGATGCCGCGGGCGCGCTGGTGCGGCGTTCGCGTCGCGCTGATGGAGCCGATGGACCAGGCGGTGGACCCGCCGAGCCTGTCGTTCTTCTCGAGCAGGAGGACGCTCGCGCCTGCGGCGCGCGCCTCGATGGCGGCGGCGAGGCCGGCGCCGCCGCCGCCCACGACGACAATGTCGGACGCCTCCGTCAGATCAGTCCGCCGTTCGGCTGCACGACCTGGCCGTGAATCCACGAGGCCCTGTCCGAAGCGAGGAACGCCACGACGGCGCCGACCTCTTCCGGGCGGCCGATGCGGTTGAACGGGCTCATGGCGGCGGAGCGGGCAATCGCCTCCTCGTTCTTGCCGGCGCGGAAAAGGTCCGTGTCGACGGGGCCGGGGGCGACCGCATTCACGCGCACCTTGCGCGGCGCGAGCTCCTTCGCCAGGGAGCGGACCATGCATTCCACGGCCGCCTTGCTGCCGCTGTAGGGTCCGAGTCCCGGCGCGGCGTGGCGCACGAGCGAAGTGGAGAGGGCGATGATGCTGCCGCCGTCGGCGACGCGCCGCGCGGCCTCCGCGAGCACGTTGAACGCGCCGACGATGTTCACCTCGACGAGCTTGCGGAAGCTGCCGGCATCGAACTGCGCCATCGGCCCGGGAGGCACGTTGATCCCCGCGTTCATCACGACGCAGCTCGTCTGCACGCCGAAATCGCGCTCGGCGTGGTCGAAGACCGCCTGCACTTCCTTCGGGTCGCCGATGTCGGCGCGGTAGGCGCGGACCAGGTCCCGGCCGCGCGAGGGGGAGGTGCTCACGTACGTGAAGCCGACTTCGAAGCCGTCAGCGGCAAGCGCCTCCACGCAAGCGGCGCCGATGCCGCGCGAGCCGCCGAAGACCAGTGCCAGTCTTGCGTCCGCCATCACGCCACCCACGGCTTGCCGAAGACGGGTTCCTTGTACGGCGTCGGCGGCAGCTGCCAGGTGCCGGTCGAGGGCGGCCTCACTTCCGCGTCGACGTGCACGTCGAGGACGCACGGCCGCTTGTTGCGGATCGCCTGCTCGAGCGCGCCGGCAAGGTCCTCGCTCTTCGCGATGGTGACGCCGTCGGCGCCACAGGCGCGCGCCCAGGCGGCGAAATCGGGGTTGTACGGCTTTTTCATGTCTTTCCCATAGAAGGCGGTGCCGAGCTCGCGGCCGCCGAACATGCCGATCTGGATGTCGCGGATCGCCGCCCAGCCGAAATTGTTCCAGATCACCCAGACGCACGGCAGATCGTATTCCACCGCGGTGGCGACCACGTAGGGCGTCATCGAGAAGCCGCCATCGCCGCATACGGAGATGCAGGGCCGCTCCGGCGCCGCGAGCTGCGCCCCCATGACGCTGCACACACCGAAGCCCATCGACGAGTAGCCCCAGCTGTTCAGCATGCTCTGCGCTCGACGGGGGCGCCAGAACTGCATGAACCAGTTGTGATGCACGCCCGAGTCGCAGGTGAGAATCGCATCGTCGGGCAGCACCTTCTGCATCGCATCCACGACATACTCCGGCCGCAGCGGGCTGGTGCGCCTGGAGAAATTGGGGCGCACGAACGCATCCCACTCCTTCTGCCAGGCGGCGATCTCCGCGCGCCACTCCGAGAACTGGCGCCTGAGCGGCACCGCGCCGGCCTGCTCGCGCCGACCGAGCGCTGCCAGGAGCTGCGCAGCAAACACCTTGGCGTCGGCGATGATGCCGACGGTCGGCGGATAGTTGCGGCCGAGCTCCTGCGGGTCGAGATCGACGTGCACGAGCCTCGTCTTCGGAAAATTCCACGAGTAGCCCGGATGCCAGCTGGAGGACGAGCGGTCGTCGAAGCGCGTGCCGATGGTGAGCACGAGGTCGGCATGGCGGCCCGCCTGGTTCGCCGGATAGGCGCCATTGCGGCCGATGAAGCCGAGCGTGAGCGGGTCGTCGGCCGGGACGCACCCCATGCCGTTCGGCGAAGTGATGACGGGAATGCCGTAGGTCTGCTGCAGCTCGGTGATCTCGGGCCCCGCCTCCGAGAGCGTCGCTCCGTGACCGATGAAGATGACGGGACGCATCGCATCGGCCAGCAGGGATACGACCGCCGAAAGATCGGCGTCGGAGGCGCCGGGGCGGTGCTGGCCCAGCACATGCGAGGCGGGCGGCACCTCGACATCGTCTTCCTCCTGGTAGACGTTGTAGGGAACGTCGATGTTGACCGGTCCCGGACGGCCCGTGACCATCGTGTCGAACGCCTGGCGCAACGCGAGCGGCAGCATGTCCACGCGCGTGGGCTGGAACGCCCGCTTCACGACCGGGCGCACGACCGAGGGGAAGTCGGCCTGGTTGTGCTTGTAGATCTCCTGGAAGGGCGCCCGGTTCATCTGCGAGGTCGGCACGTTGGAGGTGATGGCCAGGAACGCCGACGAGTCGGCAAGCGCGGTCGCCATCGCCATCACCAGGTTCGCCGAGCCCGGTCCGGTCGAAGTCAGCGTCGCCACCGGCTGGTGCTTCACGCGGAAGTAGCCGTCGGCCATGTGGCCGGCGCACTGCTCGTGGCGCGGGGAGACGAGCTTGAGCTTGTCGCGCACGGCGTGCAGGGGATCGAGGATCCCGACGTTGCCGTGGCCGCAGATGCCGAAAAGGTACGGCACCTTCTGCCGGATCAGATACTCGACGATGAGCTCGCCGCCTTTCATTCTCGCCATCTCTCGCTTCCTTCCGCCTTGTTGCGCTTCGCGGCCGAAGCCGCGCCGCGGTGAACGCATCGTCGAGGCGCCGGGTAAAGATACCGCAGGCCGGACCGCAGTCGTGGAATTCACTCGAGCGGGACGTCGTCGGCTGGCGAGGTGACCACCAGGAACACCAGGCCGCCAAGTCCCGTGTTCGTGAAGCTGTGGCGCACCCCCGGCGGCACGTAGACGTAGTCGTGCGGACGCATGAGGTGGCTTTCGTCGTTCAGCGTGAGGATGCCCTCGCCTTCCAGCACGTAGTAGATCTGCTCCTGGACCTCGTGGACGTGCTCCTGCACGTAGGCCATGGGCGCATACCGGGAAATGCGGAAATCGAGAAGCCTCGAGCCGGAGTTCTCCGGTCCCACCAGCGCCTTCGACAGCGCGCCGCCGAAATGGCCGGGGAACTCCTGCCAGGCGATGCGCGCCATGGCCTCGACGAACGCGGTCTCCCGCCGCTTCCGTGGTTTCTCCATCGGATGCTCCTTTCAGGCTGTTCAGAACTGGTAGCGCCGCAGGCCGCCATCCACCGGAATGACGGCCCCGGTGATGTGGCGCGCAAGCGGCGAAGCGAGAAAGCACACGAGGCTGGCGATGTCGCCTCGTCCGATGCCCGCCGAAGCGCCCGTCACGAGCGCCGTCTTCCCCGCAATCGAAAGGTCCATTGGGCCAAGCCAGCAAATGATGGGAACGGGCGAATGGTGCATCGAAGGCCGCCGCGCTTCCAATAGAATTTCTCCTTCCAGCATTTCTCCTTCCGGAAGCGGAGGACCCATGCCGCGAGGCGTCGTTGATCTTGACGGATTGAGAAGCCCGGAAGCCGAGGCGCTGCGCCGGGCGGCGCCGCCGCCGGGGCTGCCCTTCGCCGTGCGCAAGCTCGGTCACGTCGTGCTGAAGGTGAAGGACCTGCAGCGCTCGCTCGACTTCTATGTCGGCCTGCTCGGGTTTCGCGTCTCCGACGTCTATCCGGACACCATGATGAAGGGCGGCATGGTGTTCCTGCGCTGCAACACCGACCACCATTGCCTCGCGCTCGTGGGCGGCGCGAAAGAGGAAGGCGCCGCCCGCGAGCTTCACCATCTCGCCTTCGAGCTCGCCACGCTCGAGGAGCTCGTACGCGCGCGCGACCACCTGCGCCGGCACGGCGTGACAATCGACTACGAGGGGCGGCGGCGCGCCGGGTGCCAGATCGCGGTGGAATTCCGCGATCCGGACAACCACTTTCTCGAGCTCTACTGGGGCCTCGACCAGGTCGGCAGCGACCACCGCGTGCGCCCGCCGGAGGAGTGGCGCGAGGAGGCTTCGCTCGAGGACGCGATCGCCCATCCGCCGCCTGGTCAGGACACCAAGCTTCACGGTCGATGAGCCGGTTTCTCTGCAGGCGTAGCCAACTCCCGGCCGGGCGAATACCTTCGGGATCATGAAGAAGGCCCGCAACGCAGTACCCGTCGTCGTGGCCGGCGGCGGCATCGGCGGCCTTGCCGCCGCCCTCGCGCTGGCGCGCAAGGGCTTCCGCTCCGTCGTGCTCGAGCAGGCGCGCGAGTTCGGCGAGATCGGCGCAGGCATCCAGCTCGCGCCCAACGCCTGGCACGCGATCGACGCGCTCGGCGTAGGGGAGCTCGTCAAAAAGGAGGCCGTGTTCATCGAGCACGTGCTCCTCATGGACGGGGTGACGGGCGAGACCGTGATCGACATTCCGCTCGACGAGCGCTTCGCCCGGCGCTTCGGCAACCCCTACGCGGTCACGCACCGCGCCGACATCCACGGCTCGCTCCTCGACGGCTGCCGCGCAAGCGGGCTCATCGAGCTGCGATCCAATACAAGGGTGCTCGGCTTTTCGCAGGATGAAGGGGGCGTAAAGGTCAGGACGCAAAGCGGCGAGACGCTCGAGGCCGTGGCGCTCGTCGGCGCGGACGGCGGGCGCAGCATCGTGCGAGAGGCGATCGTCGGCGACGGCGAGCCGCCCGCCTCCGGGCACATGTGCTATCGCGCCGTCCTGAAGACCGAGGAGATGCCCGAGGACCTGCGCTGGGCCTCCGCGACGCTGTGGGCGGGCACCAACACGCACATCGTCCACTATCCGCTTCGCGGCTGGAAGCTCTTCAATCTCGTGGCGACGGTCGTGCGCCCCGAAGCGCTCGACGCGAGCGGCCACAACGAGGAAGCGCCGCCCGAAGAAGTGCTGCCGCTCTTCGCGCACAACTGCGAGAAGATCCTGGCGCTCTTGCGCGTGCCGGGAAGCTTCAAGCGCTGGATGCTGCACTTCCGCGAGCCGGTGGAGCGCTGGACCGAGGGCCGCGTCGCGCTCCTTGGCGACGCCGCCCACCTGATGCTCCAGTACCTGGCGCAGGGCGCGGCGACGGCGCTCGAGGACGCCGTGTGCCTCGGCGCCTGCGCCGATGCCGCCGACGGCGATTTCGCGAAGGCTTTCGCTGAGTACCACGCCGCCCGCCTCGTGCGCGCCTCGCGCGTGCAGATGTCGGCCAAGCTCCTGGGAATGGTCTTCCACGCGGCCGACGGCGTGCCCCGGCTCGTCAGAAACAGCATCTATCAGGGCCGGTCCGCCGAGCGCTACTACGACGCGCTCGAGTGGCTCTTCATGCCGCCCGACTACGTTCGCCACTTCCAGAAGAAGTAGGCAGAAGCGAGGGCTGTCCCCGATCGCCCTACTTCGCGACGAGATCGGCGGTGATCTCTTCGGATGAGCGCACGCCGCAGAGCTTCATGGCGCGCTCGTATTCGCCTGAGAGGATCTCGAGCGCACGCGCCGCGCCCGCTTCGCCGCCCGCCATGACGCCGAAGAGCGTCGCCCGCCCGACGAGCACCGCCTGAGCGCCCAGCGCGCGCGCCTTGAGGATGTCCACGCCGCGGCGCACGCCGCCGTCGAGAAGGACGGTCATCCGCTCGCCCACTGCGCGCACGATGGCGGGCAGCGCATCGAGCGAAGCGACCGCGCCGTCGAGCTGGCGCCCGCCATGGTTCGAGACGACGACGCCGTCGCAACCGATGGCCGCCGCGCGCTCGGCATCGTCGGCCCGCGCGACGCCCTTGACGAGGAGCTTGCGCGGCCAGAGCTCGCGCAGGCGCTTCAGGTATTCCCAGTCCACGGAGGCGTCCATCTCGCGACCGACCGCGGTGGCAATGTCGGTGACCGCAGTGCTCGAGAACTTGTAGCCCTCGAAGTTCGCCATCTGCGGCAGCCCGGCGCGCAGGATGTCGAGGAGCCACGCGGGCTTGCGCCAGATGTCGTGCGAATTGCGCAGGCCCGGCCGATACGGCGTGACGAAGCCGTTGCGCGGATCGCGCTCGCGCTTGCCGGAGACGGCGAGGTCCACGGTGACGAGAAGCGCCTCGTAGCCCGCATCGCGGGCGCGCGCGACGAGCTTCTCGCGAAACGCCTGGTCGCGCACGAGGTAGAGCTGGAACCAGCGCCGGCCGCCGACCTCGGCGACGGCCTCGATGCTCGCCGTGCCGGGCGTGGCGAGGGTGAAGGGAATGCCGGCGGCCTTGGCCGCCCGCGCGAGGGCGAGGTCGGCCCCGGGGCGGCCGGCGCCGATGCCGCCGGTCGGCCCGATGGCGAGGGGCAGGCTCGTCGCCTGGCCGAAGAGCGTCGTTCGCATGTCGACCTGCGCGACGTCGACGAGCACGCGGGGGAGCAGCCGCACGCGCTCGAAGGCAAGGCGGTTGTCGCGCAACGTCACCTCGTCCTCGGCGCCGCCGTCGAAGAAGTCGAAGATGGCGCGGGGCAGCCGCCGCCGCGCCATGGCGCGCAGGTCCTCGATGTTGATCGCCTTCGCCAGCTTGCCCATGATCCTCGCCCCTCGTTCTTCGGCGCCTATAATCGGGATTGCACTCTACCCGAAACGAGCCCCTTTCCATGAAGCCCGCCCACGCCAAAGTGAAGCGCATCGAAGGCGTCCTCTCGCCCGTCGTCACGCCGTTCAAGCCGGACTATTCCCCGGATGCCGGACGCTTCGTGCGCCACTGCCGCTGGCTGCTGAAGAGCGGCTGCGCGGGCCTCGCGGTCTTCGGCACGAACAGCGAGGCGAACTCGATGTCGGTGGCCGAGAAGCGCGCGCTCCTCGAGGCGCTCGTAGCCGGCGGGGTGCCGGCGTCCGCGCTCATGCCGGGGACCGGCCACTGCGCGCTTCCGGACTCGATCGAGCTCACCCGCGCGGCGGTCGAGATCGGCTGCGCCGGCGTCCTGATGCTGCCGCCCTTCTACTACAAGGGCGTCTCCGACGAGGGCCTCTACCGCAACTTCGCCGAGGTGATCGAGCGGGTGGGCGACGAGCGCCTGCAGCTCTACCTCTACCACATCCCGCCGGTGTCCCAGGTGCCCATCACCCTGTCGCTCATCGAGCGGCTGCTCTCCAAGTACCCCGGCATCGTCGCCGGCGTGAAGGACTCCTCCGGCGACTGGTCCAACACCAAGGCGATGCTCGACGCCTTCTCGAAGGACGGCTTCGACGTGTTCGCCGGCAGCGAGGAGTTCCTGCTTGCGAACCTCCGCCACGGCGGCAAGGGCTGCATCACCGCCACGGGCAACGTGAACCCGGGCGCCATCGACAATGTCTTTCGAAACTGGCGCTCGGCGGACGCCGACAAGCTGCAGGCGGGCATCACCGCGACGCGCAAGATCATGCAGAAGCAGCCGATGATCCCCGCACTGAAGGCAACCATCGCGCACTTCGGCAACGACGCCGGCTGGAAAAAGGTGCGCCCGCCGCTCGTCGAGCTTGACGCCGCGCAGGAAGAGCAACTGATCCGCGAGCTGAAGGCGAACGGCTTCGCCATGCCGGGGCTCGCCGCCTGAGCGCCGGCGCGGCTCACGGGACTGCGCTCGTCACCGGCGCGGGCCGGGGCATCGGCCTTGCGACGGCCCGGCGCTACCTGGAGGCCGGCTGGCGGGTGCTCGCGCTCGACAAGGACTTCTCCGCCTGCACGCTCGGCCCCGGGGCCGAGCGCGTCGCGTTCGACCTGCGCAAGCTGGGCGCGATCCCGAAGCTCGTCGCCGGCCTCGGCCCGATCGACGTGCTCGTCAACAACGCGGGCGTGCTGTATTGCCATGCGCCCGACGCCTTTCCCGAGGACGACGTGCTGGAGATCCTGACGGTCAACCTGCGCGCGCCGGTGGCGCTCATCGAGGCGGTCGCGCCGGGCATGCGCGCGCGCCGCGCCGGGCGCATCGTCAACGTGGCTTCCGTCGCCGCCTTCACCGGGCATCCGGATCTCTGGTATGGCGCCACGAAAGCCGCGCTCCTCAACATCACCAAGAGCTACGCGGGCTACCTGGGGCGCGACGGCATCCTGGTCAACGCGGTCGCGCCCGGGCCGACGCTCACCGCCATGTACGAGCAGCTGCCGCAATCGCGAAAGGACGCGGTCATGCGCTCGGTGGTGTCCGGCCGGCCGTGCCAGCCGGAGGAAGTGGCCGAGGCCGTCTTCTGGCTCGGCACCGCGAGCCCCGAGTACGTGAGCGGCGCCACCATGGACGTCAACAACGGCTCGTACCCTCGCTAGCATGAAGACCGCCCTGGTAACCGGGGCCGCGCGCGGCATCGGCCGCGCAACGGCCGTCGCGCTGGCTGCGGCCGGCGTGCGCGTCTACGCCCTCGACCGCGACTTCCCCGAGCCGCTGCCGGGCGTGGAGACGCTCGTCCACGACCTCATGGACCTCGGCGGCCTCGCGCCGCTCGTCGCTTCGCTCGGCGCCCTCGACGTGCTGGTGAACAATGCCGGCGTCCAGCCGGCGCTGCCGATCGACCAGTACACGGACGAGGCGCGCAAGCGCGTGCTGCGCGTGAACCTCGAGGCGCCGGTCGAGCTCATCCGCGCGGCGAGCGGCCCGATGAAGGCGCGTCGCGCCGGGCGCATCATCAACCTCACTTCGGTGGCGGCCTATGGCGCGCATACCGACATCTGGTACGCCGTCACCAAGGCGGGGATCGTCAGCTTCACGCGCAGCTTCGCCGCCGCCCTCGGGCCGCATGGCATCCAGGTGAATGCCGTCGCGCCCGGTCCCGTCGACACCGAGCTCATGCGCAACGCCCAGCCCGAGCGCATCGCGCAGCTCATGAAGGCCGTCTACACCCGTCGCGCGGGTCGCCCCGACGAGATCGCCGAGGCGATCCGCTGGCTCGCCCTCGACGCGCCCGAGATCCTGAACGGCGCCGTCCTCGACATCACCGACGGGAGCTTCCTGCGCTAGCGCTCGTCAGCGCTCCGACGATGTCACGACGGAAAGCAGAGCCGAAGATCAGTACGCGCGGAAGCGGATCGCGGGGTCGCGCTTGATCTGCTCGACCAGCCCGACTTCCCAGTCAAGGTAGGCCCGGGCGTGCTTCTCGTAGTCCCTGGCGTGGTCGTACGCCTTGTACGCCACGTCGTCGAGGCTCGTCGTGGGACGCTGCATGCCTTCCTCGGTCGGCAGCCCCGCGGCGAACCAGGCGGCGTTGCCGCCCTCGAGCACCAGCACGCGGGCGCCCGGCCATAGCGCCGCAGCTTCCGGCGCCGCATAGTGGGCGAGGATGCCGTCCTCGGATGTGAGAACCAGCCTCTTCGGTTCTCCCTGCTCGGCCAGCTTCTGCTTCGCCTCGGCAAGCCGGGAACGCACGCCCCACCAGGCGCCGGGGATGTGACGCGCGCGGTACTTGAGGCTGGTGGCGAGGTCCAGCACGGCTGTTCCGGGTTCTCCTCTTTTGTTCTCTTTACTCAAAATTTCTGGCGCGATGGCGTTCCACGGCCGGAAGTCGAGGAGCGTGGGGCGCGCCGGCCCGCTTTCCGTTCGGGCGGCGCCAAAGCCGTCCGCGCCCTCCGGCTCGAGCACGAACACGTCCTCCCAGCCCATCTGCACGAGCCAGGAGGCGGTCATGACCGAGCGCACGCGCTCGGGGTCGACGAGCACGATGCGGCTGCCGCGCACGGCGACGTATTCGTCGGTGGCCTGCACGAGCTGCCCGCCGGGCCCGTGGCGCGAGCCCGCCAGCCGTCGGGCCTCGAACTCCTCAAGGGGGCGCACGTCGAGCACGTAGAGGGTGCGTCCTTCGTCGCGCTTGAACGCCTCGAGCTGCGCGAGCGTGATGAACCGGACGCCGAATCGCGCGGCGACGCGCTCGGCGGCGGCTCTCGCCTTGGCCCGACCCGCTTCCGAAGGCGGCGGGGCAACGCGCGTGGCGCCGCGCTCGACCTGGAAGCCGGCGAGCTCCCAGCCCATGGTGCCGTCCTTGAGCGCCACCACCTCGTTCGGGATGCCGGCGTTGCGAAGCGACTGGCAGCCGATGATCGAGCGCGTGCGGCCGGCGCAGTTCACCACCACCAGCGTGTCGGGATCGGGAGCGAGGTCGTGCACCCGCCAGGCGAGCTCGGCGCCCGGCGCGTCGACGCCGCCCGGAATGTTCATGCGGTGGTACTCCTCGAACGGCCTCGAGTCCAGGATGACGAGCGTTCGCCGCGCTTTCAGCTCGTTCAGCTCGGCGGGCGTGATGCGCGGCGTGCCGTAGTGGTGCTCCACGAACTCGCCGAAGGCCTTCGACGGCACGTTGACGCCGCCGAAGAGCTCGCCGCCGGCCGCCTGCCACGCGGCGCAGCCGCCTTCCAGGACGGCAACGTCGGTGTAGCCGAGCGCCTGCAGCCGCTCGGCCGCCTTCCCGGCGAATCCCTCGTCGCCGCCGCCGTCGAGCACGATGATCGGCACGGAGCGCCGTGGCAGGAGATCCGCCGCCCGCAGCTCGAGCTGCGAGAGCGGCAGCGGTACCGCGAAAAACGGATGTCCCTTGTAGTGCACCCCCTGCTCGCGCGCGTCGAGCAGGGCGAGCTCCGCGCGCTCCTGCAGCCGCTGCCGCAGCTTGGAGACTGAGACCGGGCGCGTCATTCGGCCGCGGCGCGCGCTTCGCGGATGTCGGTGTGAGGGGGAAACACCTTCCAGTCGCGCTCGGCCGCACGGTAGTACTCGCGGCGGTGCAGCTGCTCGAGCGCGAGGCCGTACATGTGGAAGTTGAGGAGCGGCGCGCGGATGTGGATGGAGTGCAGATCGTCCGGCAGGAACGCCACCCCGGTGCCCTGGCGCACCACGAACTCGCCGGTCTGGCGCACGCCGCCTTCCTCGGTGCGCTCGTAGAAGCGGTTGTGCTCCTCGCCCGACACGCCGACGATCACGGCCCACGTGGTGTGGTTGTGCGCGGGCGTGTCGTACTGGCCGCAGGCCGCGTTGGCATAGAGCGCGAAGCGGTGGTCGTCGTCCTCGGAAAGGCGGTAGAGGCACGAAGTGCGCTTGCCGCCCGGGGCGGGGGGCGGGAAGTCCTCGAGCGTGAAGAGGTCCGTGCGCGACGCAAGGCGCACGAGGCGCGCCTTGATTTTCTCGAGCGCCTGCGGCGTCACGCCCTCGCGCTTCTCGATCTCGCGCACGTCCGCCACGGCGGCGGCAACCTCGCGCGCCCTTTCCCGAGCCTTGTCCATGGTCTTCCTCCGAATTCGCGCCGCCCTCAGCGGACGCGGTAGATCTCTTCCGAGAAATTGCCCCTCGACACCGAAAGCTGCGAGCGCTTCTCCTGCAGCGGCGCCACCAGCACCGCGCTGTCGCCGCCGCTCTCCCAGCGCGCCTTGTAGATCCTGCCGCCGTCCTTGCCGAGGTCGTTCGCCTCGGCGGTGGGCGGCCCGTAGCGCTTCTGCAGGACCTCCTTGAGGCGCGGAAGGTGGCGCGTCTCGAAGCGCAGGTCGAACGCCTGCACGGCGTCCTTCTTCAGGTAGAACGTGATGCGCCCGCTCACGCCGCCGAAGGAAACCTCCGCGTCGTCGCAGCGCCGGTCGGCGGCGCGGCTCTGCCACTCGAGCGGCTTGCAATACGCGCTCGGAAAGGCGTTGCGGACGTCGCGCTCGCTCGCGCCGAGCGCGACGCCGTTCGCGTCGTACGCCGCCCACGCGCCCGAGGCCGCGAGAAGCATGACCGAGAAAGACCAGCTAGCCCTGCGCATCGATTTCCCTGCGGCGAAAGCACCGCCACTCATGGTCGTTCACCATGCCGACGGCCTGCATGAAGGCGTACATGATAGTCGATCCGACGAAGCGGAAGCCGCGGCGCCTGAGATCCGCCGAAAGCGCGTCGGAGACCGCGTCCCGGGCCGGCACATCGGCCCGCCCGCGACGGCGCGGGCGGCGCGGCTCGCCGTCCACGAAGCGCCAGACATAGCGCGAGAAGCTGCCGTGCTCCCGCCTGACCGCCAGGAACGCCCGCGCATTGAGGACGGTCGCGTCGATCTTGGCGCGGTTGCGGACGATGCCGGGATTGGCGAGCAGGCGCCGCTTCTCGGCCACGCCATAGCGCGCGATCTTCTCGAAGTCGAAGCCGTCGAGAGCGGCGCGGTAGTTCTCGCGCTTGGCGAGGATCGTGTCCCAGGAGAGCCCGGCCTGCGCGCCCTCGAGGATCAGGAACTCGAACAGCTTGCGGTCGCGCCGCACCGGCACGCCCCACTCCCGGTCGTGGTACCGGATGGCGAGCGGATTGCGCGCCCAGGCACAGCGGTACGTCATCGGCTACGCGGCGCGCTTGGCGCCGGGCTTGTCGTCCTTCATCGCCGACTCGTCCTTGACCTCGTGGCTCGCGGGCCGGGCGCGCAGGCGCACGTCGCGGAGCTCCGCGCGCTCGCGCTCGGCGAGGCGGAAAGCCTGGTCGCGGCCCGCGAGGTACTGCGGCGGCCAGTACTGCGGCAGGTGCTGGTACCACGCGGAGGCCTGCAGCGTGAAGTACGGGTTGGAAAGGTGCGGCCGCGCGAGCGCCACGAGGTCGGCCTTGCCGGCGGCGAGCAGCGTGTTCACCTGATCGGCAGTCGTCACCGCCCCCACCGTCATGGTGGCGATGCCCACCTCGTTTCGCACCCAGTCCGAGAACGGCGCCTGGTACATGCGCCCGTACACCGGGCGCTGCGTGGGCACCGTCTGGCCCGTGGAGCAGTCGATGAGGTCGCAGCCCGCCGCCTTCAGCATGCGCGCGAGCGCCACGAGGTCCTCGCCGGAAAGCCCGCCCGGCGCCCAGTCGGTGGCCGAGATGCGCACCGACATGGGCTTCGCCTCCGGCCACGCCGCCCGGCAGGCGCGGAAGACCTCCAGCGGAAAGCGCATGCGGTTCTCGATGCTGCCGCCGTAGTCGTCCGTCCTGCGGTTGGTGAGCGGCGAGATGAAGCTCGCGAGCAGGTAGCCGTGCGCCATGTGGATTTCCAGCATGTCGAAGCCGGCCTCGTCGGCGAAGCGCGTCGAGCGCACGAACTGGTCGACGACGGTCTTCATCCCCCCCCGGTCGAGCTCGATGGGGACCTGGGAGACGCCCTCCAGATAGGGAATCGGCGAGGCGGACACGACGGGCCAGTTGCCGGCCTCGAGCGGGTGATCCATCCGCTCCCAGCCGAGCTGCGTCGAGCCCTTGCGGCCCGAGTGGCCAAGCTGCATGCAGAGCTTCGCTTTCGAGTGCGCGCGGCAGAACTCGACGATGCGCTTGAAGGCGTCCCGCTGGGCTTCGTTCCAGAGCCCCGTGCATCCGGGCGAGATGCGGCCCTCGGGCGAGACGCAGGTCATCTCCACGTAGACGAGCCCCGCGCCTCCGATGGCGCGGCTTCCCAGGTGCACGAGGTGCCAGTCGCCGGGCACGCCGTCGAGCGCCGAATACTGGTCCATCGGCGAGACCACCACCCGGTTCTCCACTACCATGTCGCGCAGCCGGAACGGCGTGAACATGGGCACCGGCGGGTTCTCGAGGTCGATGTCGAAGCCCTGCTCCTTCACCTTGCGCGCGTACCAGCGATGCACCTCGCGGACGAAGGCGGGGTCGCGCAACTCGAGGTTCTCCCAGGTGATCTGCTTGGAGCGCGACATCACGCCGAAGGCGAACTGCTGGGGCTCCATGCCCCAGTAGCGCTTCATGTGCTCGAACCAGGCGAGCGAGACGTTGGCCGCGTGCTGGGTCTTCTCGACTTCCTCGCGCCTTGCCCGGTCGTAGTGGCCCAAGGCGCCTTTCACGTCGGGGTACTTCCTGAAGGCCTCGAAAAGCGCGATGGCGTCTTCCATGGCGAGCTTGGTGCCCGAGCCGATGGAGAAATGCGCGGTGGCTTTCGCGTCGCCGACCAGGACGGCGTTTTCCATGACCCAGGTGCGGTTGGTGATGGTCGGGAAATTGCGCCACAGCGACCGGTTGGCGATGAGCGGATGGCCGTCGAGCTCCTCGGCGAACACGCGCTCGAGCACGGGCAGCATCTCCTGCTCGCCCAGGCGGTCGAAGCCGAAGTTGCGCCAGGTCTGCTCGTCGGTCTCGATGACCCAGGTGGAGCGGTTGGCCTCGTACTGGTAGCAGTGGGCGAGGATGATGCCTTCGGGCGTCTCGCGGAAGAAGTACTTGAAGGCGTCGAGCGGCCGGGTGGAGCCGAGCCAGGTGAACTTGTTCGGCCGCAGGTCGACGCTCGGCTGGAAGTGCGCCTCGTAGCGGGTGCGGATCCTCGAGTTGATCCCGTCGGCGACCACGATGAGGTCGGCGTCCGGGAACTCGGTGATGTCCTCCACCTCGCGCTGGAAGCGCATCTCGACGCCGAGCTCGCGCCCGCGGTCCTGCAGGATGTTGAGCAGCGCCACGCGCGAGCAGCCGCAGAACCCGTTGCCCTCGGAGCGCAGCCGCTCCCCCTTGTACACCACGTCGACGCCGCCCCAGTAGGCGAAGCGCCGCCGGATGCGCTCGTAGGTCACGGCGTCGTAGGCCTTGAACGTGTCGAGCGTCTGGTCGGAGAAGACGACGCCGAAGCCGAAGGTGTCGTCCGGGCGGTTGCGCTCGTAGACGGTGACGTCCCAGCGCGGCCAGGCCTTCTTCGCCAGCACGGCGAAGTAGAGCCCGCCCGGCCCGCCGCCGATGATCGCCACTTTCATGCCGCGCCTCCCCGGGGGCTCGCGTGAGGCACGACCGCGGTCGCCTCGATCTCGAGGCGGGCGGCGTCCTCGATGAGGCCGCCGACCTGCAGCACCGCCATGGTCGGATAGTTGCGGCCCATCAGCTCACGGTAGGCCTTGCCGACCTCGGCGAGCGAGTTGAGGTACTCCTGCTTGTCGAGCACGTACCAGGTCAGGCGCACGATGTGCTCCGGGCCGCCGTTCGCTTCCTTCAGCACCTCGAGGATGTTGGCGAGCGCCTGGCGGAACTGCCCGGCGAAATCGCGTGCCTCCCACTTGCCCTCGCCCGTCCAGCCGACCTGCCCGGCGATGAAGACGAGGCGCCCCTCGCAGGCGATGCCGTTGGAGAAGCCCTTGGGCCGGGCCCAGCCCGGTGGCTGAAGGATCTGAAAGGTGCTCATCGGGCGGCCTCCTCGCGCAGCTTGAAGCGCTGCAGTTTCCCGGTCTCGGTGCGCGGCAGCGAGTCGACGAAGGCGACGGCGCGCGGATATTTGTAGGGGGCAATGGTGGACTTCACGTGCTCCTGCAAGGCCTTTGCCGTCTCGGCATCCCTGTGGAAGCCTTCCTTAAGCACGACGAACGCCTTGACGATGGTGCCGCGCTCGGCATCCGGGGCGCCGACCACGCCGCATTCGGCGACTGCCGGATGCGACAGGAGCGCCCCCTCCACCTCGGGGCCCGCGATGTTGTAGCCCGCGGAGATGATCATGTCGTCGGTGCGCGCCTGGTAGAAGAAATAGCCCTCGGCGTCCATGACGTAGGCGTCCCCGGTGATGTTCCAGCCGCGCGATTCTCCTTCGGTGAGCACGTAGTTCTTCTGCCGGTCGTCGGCCAGGTAGCGGCACCCGGTGGGTCCCTTGACGGCGAGCCTGCCCACCTCGCCGGGGGCGCACGGGCGCCCCTCCTCGTTCAGCACCGTCGCGCGGTAGCCGGGGATGGCGTAGCCGGTCGCGCCGCGGCGCACCCGCTCCGGCGTATGCGAGATGAAGATGTGGATCATCTCGGTGGAGCCGATGCCGTCGATGATCTCGATGCCGGTCGCCTCCTTGAAGAGCTGGCGCGTCGCATCCGGCAGCGCCTCGCCGGCCGAGACGCACTTCCTCAGCGAGGCAAGGTCGTGCCGCGAGGCGATGGCCGCCATCTGGCGGTACATGAGGGGCGAGGTGAAGCAGGTGGTCGCGCGAAAGCGGCCGATCGTCTCGAGGAGCGACTCGGGCGTGTGCTTCTCGGCGAGCACGGTGGAGGCGCCGAAGCGCAGCGGGAAGCACAGCATCCCCCCCAGCCCGAACGTGAACGCGAGCGGCGGCGTGCCGCAGAAGATCTCGTCCTTCTGCACCTTGAGGATCGAGCGCGGAAAGCAGTCGCACATCGCGACGACGTCGCGATGGAAATGCACGGTGCCCTTCGGCCGGCCGGTCGTGCCGGAGGTGAAGGCGATGAGCGCGACGTCCTCCGAGGCGGTGGGCACGTTGGTGAACCACAGCGGCTGCCTGAGCGCGAGGTTGTCGAGCGAGTCGGGCCGGTCGTCGTACCAGTAGCGCAGCTCCTGGAGCGAGGGGCAGGCGCGCGCCGCCTCGAGGAGCTCGCCGGCGAGGCGCAGGTCGCACAGCGCGTGGGAAATCTCGGCCTTCTGGATGATCTCGGTGAGCTCCTTCGCCCGCAGGAGCGGCATGGTCGCGACGCAGATGCCGCCCGCCTTCATCACCGCGAACCAGCAGGCGGCCATCATCGGGTTGTTCGGGCCCCGTAGCAGCACGCGGTTGCCAGGCTTGAGACCCATGTCGCGCACGAGCACGTTGGCGAGCCGGTTCGCCTGCGTGAAGAGCTGCGTATAGGTGCACTCGCCCTCCGGCGTGCGCAGCGCGACGCGGTGGCCGTGGCCGCGCGTCACCGGCTTGTCGAGGAGCTCGGTGGCGCAGTTCATGCGGCCCGGGTACTGGAGCTCCGGCAGCTCGAAGAGAAGCTCGGGCCACAGGTCACGCGGCGGCAGGTTGTCGCGGGCGAAAGTGTCGGTGTGGGCGGTGTAACTCATGGCGTTGTCTTCAACAGGTCGCGAGCGATGATGAGCTTCTGGACTTCGGTGGCGCCTTCGTAGATGCGAAGCGCCCGTACCTCGCGGTAGAGGCGCTCGACCGGGTGCCCCTGCATCACGCCGAGGCCGCCGCAGATCTGCACCGCATCGTCGATCACTCGCTGCGCGGACTCCGTGGCGAAAAGCTTGGCCATGGCCGCCTCGCGCGTGATGCGCTTGCCGTTCGCGTCGCGCTCCCAGGCGGCACGGTACACGAGGAGGGCGCCGGCCTCGATCGCGGTCGCCATGTCGGCGAGCTTCGCCTGCGTCATCTGGAAGTCCGACAGGCGCTGGCCGAACAGGTTTCGCGCGCGGGAGCGCTCGAGCGCCTCGTCGAGCGCCCGGCGCGCGAAGCCGAGCGCGGCGGCGCCGACGGTGGGACGAAACACGTCGAGATTGCGCATCGCCAGCTTGAAGCCCTGCCCCGCCTCGCCCAGCAGCTCCGCGCGCGCCGAGCTCAGCTTCACGACCGCCATGGGATGGGGCGCGACGATCTCGATGCGCTCGGTCGCGTCGACTTCCGCGGCGTCGACGACGAACGCGCTGATGCCCTCTTCCGCCTTGGCGAAGACGACGTAGTAGTCGGCGATGCCGCCATTGGAGATCCATGTCTTGGTGCCGTCGAGCCGCCAGGCCGTGCCTTCCCGCCGCGCCTGCGTCGAGATCGCCTGCACGTCGGAGCCGGCTTCCGGCTCGGACAGGGCAAACGCCGCGATCGCCTCGCCAGCGGCCGTTTTCGGCAGGTACTTTTTCTTCAGCGCATCGCTGCCGGCGAGCGAGATCGGCCCGCTCCCGAGCCCCTGCATCACGAAGGCGAAATCGGCAAGCCCGGCATGGTAGGCGAGCACCTCGCGCAGGATCGCGATCGAGCGCACGTCGGGCGCCTCGCCGACGCAGCGGTGAAGATAGCCGGCGCAGCCCAGGTCGGCCACGAGGCGCCGGCAGATGGCGTCGGCATCGGCGCCGTGCGCGTGCGCCAGGTTCTCGCGCGCCCAGGCATCGGCTTCCCGAGCGAGCGCGGCGTGGCGCGGCTCGAAGAAGGGCCAGCCGTAGTGCGCGAAGCGGTCCATCAGTCGCCTTCGAAGACGGGCTTGCGCTTCGCGGCGAAGGCCTCGTAGGCCCGCCGGAAATCGTTGGTCTGCATGCAGATCGCCTGCGCCTGGGCCTCCATCTCGATCGCTTCGTCGACGCCCGCGTTCCACTCCTGGTGCAGCATCTTCTTGGTGATGCCGTGCGCGAAGGTGGGGCCGGCGGCGAGCTCCGCGGCGAGCCCGATCGCCGCCGGCAGCACCGGCTCGACGACGCGGTTGTAGAAGCCCCAGGCGAGCCCCTCGTCGGCGCCGAAGGAGCGGCCGGTATAGAGGAGCTCGGCCGCGCGGCCCTGGCCGATCACGCGGGGCAGCATGGCGCACGCGCCCATGTCGGCGCCGGCGAGCCCGACGCGCACGAAGAGGAACGCGCACTTCGCCGAAGGCGCCGCATAGCGCAGGTCGGAAGCGAGCGCGATCAGGGCGCCGGCTCCGGCGCAGACGCCCTCGATGGCGGACACCACGGGCTGCGGGCAGTGGCGCATCGCCTTGACAAGGTCGCCGGTCATGCGCGTGAAGGCGAGGAGCTCGGGCATCGCCATCTTCGTGAGCGGACCGATGATCTCGTGCACGTCGCCGCCGGAGCAGAAATTGCCGCCGGCGCCGGTCACGACGACGCTCTTGATCGAGGGCTCGTGCTGCAGGGCGCGGAAGAAGTCGCGCAGCTCCGCGTACGACTCGAAGGTGAGCGGATTCTTCTTCTCGGGGCGGTTCAGCGTCACGACGCCGACCTTGCCCTCCGTGCGCCAAAGGAAATGCCGGGGCTTCATCATGTTGCGGTCTCCGCTGCGCTGGACTTCACCCGGGCCAGCAGCCGGAGGAGCTCCTCGTGCTCGCGGCGCGTCAGGCCGCCGAGGAGCTCCACGATCCATTCCTCGTGCGCGCGCGCCATCTCGGCGAAGCTGCGCTCGCCCGCCCGCGTGAGCCGGATGCGGAAGGCGCGCCGGTCCCCGGGCGCGGCCAGCCGCTCGACCAGCCCTTCCTTCTCGAGCTGGTCGACGATGCCGGTGACGTTGCCGCCGGTCACCATGAGCAGGCGCGAGAGCGCGCTCATCTTCAGGCCCTCGGGATGGCGCTCGAGCTGCGCCATCAGGTCGAAGCGGGGCAGCGTCGTGCCGAAGCGACTGCGAAGCCGCGAGCGCACCGTGCGCTCGATGAGCTGCGTGCAGGTGAGGAGCCGCAGCCAGATGCGCAGCGCCCGGTGGTCCTGCGAGCGAGCGATGGACTCGCGATCGACGGCGAGGTCGGGCGCGTTCAGGGGCGGGACTCCACGGCGGCGGCCACTTGCTCCAAGCTTAAATACATTAAGCTTGAAGGAATTGGCCTGTCAACCGTGCGCGCGCCCGGCTCCTGCAGAAGGGCTGCGGCAGGCCCGGCTACCGCCAGGTCCGGCTACTGCAGATCCTCATGCAAGCAGAGGATGTTGCCCTCGGGATCCTGGAACCAGGCCGCCTTCTCCGAGCCGAGCACGCACACGTGCTCCACGGTCCTGAGCCCCGGCAGGTCGTAGTCGGCGAACGCGACGCCGCGCGACTCCAGGTCGCGGATGGTCGCGGCGATGTCGTCGACCTTGAAGCTGAGCGCCGTGTGCTCGGCCTTCGTTCCTTCCGGCTTGGGAAAGAGGGCGATCTCCGCCCCGCCGCAGCGGTAGACGAACTTTCCGTCGGGCTTCGCGCCGAGCGCCTCGAGGCCGAGCTGGTCCTCGTAGAAGCGGCGCGCGCGCTCGAGGTCCTTGACGGGGAGCAGACAGGTGACTTGAGAGGTTCTCATCCGGGCACCTCCATGTTGACGGCGCCTCCCTTGTACGCCCCGCGCCCCCGGAGCGCCATAGGCAGAAATGCGTACGCCCCGCGCGCCTGGTGTGCGAAACTTGCGCGCATGAAAAAGGCTCTCTGCGGACTCTGCCTGGCGCTCGCGCTCCTCGCCCCGGCGCTGCCCGTCGCGGCGCAGCAGGCGACAGAGGCCCAGACCGAAGTCCTGATGGAAGTCGCCCAGTGCCTCGCGGCAGGGCTCCCGGACAACTGGGAGCAGGCCGAGATGCTGGTCGAGCTCGAGAAGCCGGGCGCCGAGAAGGGCAATGTCCGCTATCTCGTCCGGCGGCGTCTCTCGGGCGGCCAGTTCGAGCCGTTCCGGCCCTGCGACGAGCGCAAGGCCGCGCACGCCCTCGTCACCGAGTTCCGCGCCCTCCAGGCGCCGGATCGCCGCGGCTGGAGGGGCGCCCGCTTCGTCGTCCACCGCGACGGCAACTTCAACATCACCTTCGACTACCCGTAACGGCACGCAGCGGCGCTAGGCGTCGCGCGAGGGGATCCTGTAGAGCCATATCGCCAGCACGACGCCGAAGAGCGCGAGCGCGACCTTTGCCGCCGGATAGGGGACGAAGAAGATGATCGAGATGGCGAGGCTCACGGCCATGAGCCCGATCGCCCAGTACTTGGTGCGGCGCGCGATGCTGCGATGCGCGCGCCACTCGCGCAGCGTCGGCCCGAACGTCTCGCTGTTCATGAGCAGGTTGTAGAACCGGCGCGAGGCGCGCGCGAAGCACGCGGCGGCAAGGAGCATGAAGGGGGTCGCGGGAAGGACCGGCACGAAGATGCCCGCCACGCCGATCGCCGCGAAGACGAACCCCGCGAAGCCGAATGCGGCGCGGACGACCCCAAGCCGGTGCTCGCGGACCTCGTCCGAGTAGTCGTTCAAGCCTTGCGCAGAAAATCGAAGTCGCAGCCGTGCTCGGCCTGCAGCACGTGGTCCATGTAGAGCTTGGCGTACCCGCGGCCGGGCGCCACCGGCGGCTTCCAGGCGGCCTTGCGCCTGGCGAGCGTCGCTTCGTCGACGAGAAGGTCGATGCGCCGGTCCTTCACCGAAAGGCGGATGCGGTCGCCGCTCTGCACGAGCGCCAGGGGGCCGCCCACGGCCGCCTCCGGCGAGACGTGGAGCACGATGGTGCCGTACGCGGTGCCGCTCATGCGGGCATCCGAGATCCGCACCATGTCCTTGAGGCCCGCCCGGGCGAGCTTCTGGGGAATGGGCAGGTAGCCGGCCTCCGGCATCGCGTAGCCGGACTTCGGCCCGGCATTCTGCAGCACCATGAAGTCGTCGGGGCCCACGTCGAGATCCGGGTCGTCGACGCGCGCCGCGAGGTCGTCGAGCGACCGGAAAACGACCGCGCGGCCTTCCTTCTCGAAGAGCGACGGATCGGCCGCCGAGCGCTTGAGGATCGCGCCGTTGGGCGCGAGCGAGCCGAAGAGGGCGACGAGCCCGCCCTGCGGCGAGATCGGATCGGTCATCGGCCGCACGATCGCGCGGTCCACCCACGCGTCGGCCTCGTGCTCGAGCCGCTCGCCCAGCGTCTCGCCGGTGACCGTCATGCAGTCGAGATGCAGGAGCGGCTTGAGCTCCCGAAGCACCGCGCCGATGCCGCCGGCGGCGTACAGGTCCGACATGTAGTGCTGCCCGGTCGGCTTCAGGTCGACGAGCACCGGCGTCGAGTCCGAAATCGCGTTGAGGCGCGCGAGATCGACCGCCACCCCCGCGCGCCCGGCGATGGCAGTCAGGTGAACGATCGCGTTCGTCGACCCGCCGATTGCGAGCAGCACCCTGAGGGCGTTCTCCACCGACTTTTCGCTGATGATCTGCGAAGGCTTCAGCTGGGACTTCGCCATCGAAACAGCGAGGCGACCGCTCGCTTCCGCCGCGCGCAGGCGGTCGGCGTGCACGGCGGGAATCGCCGCGGTGCCGGGCAGCGCCATGCCGAGCGCTTCCGCGATGGAAGCCATGGTCGACGCGGTCCCCATCACCGCGCAGGTACCGGCCGTAGTCGCGAGGTTCCCTTCGATGGTCTGGATCTCGGCGGAACTCACCTTTCCGGCACGATGCGCGGCCCAGAATCGCCGGCAATCGGTGCACGCGCCGAGACGCTCGCCCTGGAACGAGGTCGGCATCATGGGACCGGCGAGAAGCTGCACCGCGGGCAGGTCGGCCGAGACCGCGCCCATCAGCTGCGCGGGCACCGTCTTGTCGCAGCCGCCCACGAGCACGACCGCGTCCATCGGCTGCGCGCGGATCATCTCCTCGGTGTCCATCGCCATCAGGTTGCGGAACATCATCGAGGTCGGCGACAGGAACACTTCGCCGAGGGAGACCGTGGGAAACTCGAGCGGCAGCCCGCCCGCCGCGATCACGCCGCGCTTGACCGCATCGATGAGCTCGGGGAAATGACGGTGGCAGTTGTTGAAGCCGCTGCGCGAGTCCGCGATGCCGACCACCGGGCGCGAGAGCATCTCGCCGGAGTAGCCCATGCTCTTCGCGAACGAGCGGCGCAGGTAGAGCGAAAAGCCCGCGTCGCCGTAGTTGGTGAGGCCCCGTGCAAGGCCGTGCTTGGGTTGATCCGCCATACTTTCCATTGTATGCGCCGGCGCGCGGGCCGGCGGCCTACCACTCGTACTTGTAGCCCACGCCGTAGAGCGAGTGGATGACCTCGCGGCCGGGCTGCACGGCCTCGATCTTGCGCCGGAGCTTCTTGATGTGGCTGTCCACGGTGCGGTCCGACACGACGCGCTCGTCGCGGTACATGGCGTCGATCAGCTGGTCGCGCGTGAAGATGCGCCCGGGCTGCGCGTGCAGGACCTTGAGGAGCTGGTACTCGATCGCCGTGAGCCCGAGGTCCCGGCCGCCGATGCTCGCCTTGAATCCGGCATCGTCGAGGACGAGCCCATCGTCCGGCGCCGCGCTGCCGCGCCGCGCGCGCCGCAGGACCGCCTTCACGCGCGCCACGACCTCGCGTGGGCTGAAGGGCTTGCAGATGTAGTCGTCGGCGCCGAGCTCGAGGCCGAGGAGCCGGTCCACCTCGTCGACGCGCGCCGTCACCATGATGATCGAGAGCTGCGGGGATGCGGCGCGCAGCGCCTTGCACACCTCGAGCCCGCTCTTGCCCGGGAGCATGAGGTCGAGCAGCACGAGATCCACGGGGCTGGCGCGGACGAAATCCTCCACCTCGTCGCCCCGGTGCAGGACCGACACCGCATAGCCCTCCTGCGCGAGGTAGTCGCGCAGGAGCCCTGCGAGCTTTTCCTCGTCTTCGACGACGAGAACGTGTTCAGGCATGGGTCGGAATGGTCTCCGCCGGAAAGGACAGGACGAGCCGCAGGCCGCCCAGGGCGCTCGCGCTCGCCGTAAGCGTACCTCCGTGCGCGGTCACGATGGCGTGCGCGATGGCGAGGCCAAGGCCCGAGCCGCCGCCGGCGCGGCTGCGCGAGCCGTCCACGCGGAAGAGCCGCTCGGTCAGGCGGGCGAGGTCCTCCGCCGGCACGCCGGGGGCGCTGTCCTCCCAGAGGAGCCGCAGCCGAGCGCCGTCGCGCTCGAGGGTCACGGCGACGGCGCCCGGCGAATCGGTGTAGCGCAGGCTGTTCTGCAGGAAATTCACGAAGACCTGGGAGAGCCGGTCGGCGTCGCCCAGCATCATGGCCTTGTCGCCAAGCCGCAGGGAAAGCCTGAGGCCCCGGTCCTGCAGCGCGCCGCGATGCGCGGCCACGACGTCCTCGACGACCTCCGCGAGGTCGATCGGCTCCTTGTGGTAGGTGAGCGCGCCGAGATCCGAGAGCGACAGGGTGTGCAGGTCCTCCACGAGGCGGGAAAGGCGCGCCGTCTCGCTCGCGAGCGAGCCGACCGCCTCGGCGGTGAGCGGACGGACCCCGTCCTGGAGGGCCTCGATCTCGCCCCTCAGGATGGCGAGCGGCGTGCGCAGTTCGTGCGCGATGTCGGCAATCCATTGCCGACGGGCGTGGCTCGCGGCGTCCAGCGTGCCGGCGAGCGTATTGAAGTCGGCAGCGAGGCGCGCGAGCTCGTCGTGCCCGGTCGGCTGAACGCGCACGGCGTAATTGCCCCGGATGAGGCTGTTCGTCGCCTCGGCGAGGCTGCGGATGCGCCGCGAGAGCCAGTGCGCGAGCCCGGCGCCCAGGAGAAGCGCGGCGACGAGCATGCCCAGGGCGATCGCCGCGAAAGCGCCGTGCTGCCGGTTGAGGTAGAGCCGCTCGATCGGCTCGAGCGCCTCGGGGCGCGGCACGACGCCCAAGTAGCCCACCGTGCGGCCCTGCCAGTCGATCGGCTTGAGGACGGCGAGGCCGGCATCCTCCGCGCGCCCGATCAGCCGCCCGCCGGCGTCGTCGAAGAGCATGAGGCGGGGGTCGATCGTCACCGGCCGCACGTCCACCGTCTCGCGGATGAGCCGGTACCACTCGCGCCGCTCCCCGGCGATCCAGTCCCAGCTGCCCTCGCGGCCGTAGCCCTCAGCGAGCGCGGCGATGAGCGGCTGCAGCCGCGCCTCGTCCGCCTCCCGCACGTACTGCTCGAAGCCCCGCGCGAAGCTCCAGCTGAACACGAGGTAGGCCGCGAGCGCGAGCGCCGCCGTGGCGCCGGCGATGAGAAGAAAGAGCTTGACGCGAAGCGAGACGCGCATGGCACGAGCCTACGCGGCGAATGCGGAAGAACTTCGCAAGCGACTTCCACAATTCTTCCACAGTGCTTGCGCCGTTGCCGGCAAGACTGGCGGCCATGAAAAAAGCCCTCCTCGCCCTGCTGGTGGTGGCCGCCGCGAGCGGCACGGGATACGGCGCCTGGCTCGCGTGGGGGAAGCCTGCGCAAAGCGCCACCCCGCGGGCCACCGCCGTGGCGGAGCTCGGGGATCTCGAGGACACCGTCTCGGCCACCGGCACGTTGCAGCCGCGCGACTACGTTGACGTAGGCACCCAGGTATCGGGGCAGGTGAAGGCGCTGCACGTGGACATCGGCGACACCGTGACGAAGGGGCAGCTCCTCGCCGAGATCGACCCGACGGTCTACCGCTCCCGCGTGGAGGCAAGCCGCGCGCAGCTCCTCAACCTCCAGGCGCAGCTTGTGCAGCGGGAAGCCCAGCTCAAGCTCGCCGAGCAGCGGGCGAAGCGCCAGGCCAACATGATGCGCGAGAACGCCACCACGCTCGAGGCCGTTCAGACCGCGCAGGCGGAGCTGCAGTCGGCGAAGGCGCAGGTGCAGCAGCTCCAGGCGCAGATCCAGCAGACGCGCTCCACGCTGCAAGGCGACGAGGCGAACCTGGAGTACACCAAGATTCATGCCCCGATGGCGGGCACCGTCGTCTCGCAAAGCGCCAAGGTGGGCCAGACGCTCAACGCCAACCAGTCGGCGCCCATCGTGCTTCGCATCGCCGATCTCAGCATCATGACGGTGCAGGCGCAGGTGTCCGAGGCCGACGTCTCGCGTCTTCGCATCGGCATGCCTGTCTACTTCACGACCCTGGGCGAGGGCTCGAAGCGCTGGCGCGGGACGCTGCGGCAGATCCACCCGACCCCCGAGGTAGTGAACAACGTGGTGCTCTACAACGCGCTCTTCGACGTTCCGAACCCGGACGGCGCGCTGATGACGCAGATGACCACGCAGGTCTTCTTCGTGGTGGACGAGGCGAAGGACGCCGTGCTCGTGCCCGTCGCCGCTTTCCAGCAAAGGCTGCGCGACGGCCAGGCGACCGTGCAGGTCGTGAGGCCGGACGGAAAGACCGAACTGCGCACCGTGGTGGTCGGCGCGACCAACCGCGTCATGGCCCAGATCGTCTCGGGCCTGCAGCCGGGCGAGCGGGTCGTCACGACCGAGCGCGCGCGCCCGGGCGCCCGCGACGCCTCGGCGGCGCGTCCGCCCCGCATGATGGGACCGCGCCTGTGATCGAGCTCCAGGGCGTCACGCGCGTCTTTCGCAACGGGGACGTCGAGACCCCGGTCCTGCACGGCATCGACCTCACGATCCGCGCCGGGGAGTTCGTCGCCATCGTGGGCGCCTCCGGCTCGGGCAAGTCGACCCTCATGAACATCCTCGGCTGCCTCGACCGGCCGAGCGGCGGCACCTACCGGTTCATGGGCCGGGACGTTTCCTCCCTCGACCGCGACGAGCTGGCGCGGCTTCGCCGCGAGGCCTTCGGCTTCGTCTTCCAGCAATACAACCTCATCCCGAACGCGAGCGCGCTGCGCAATGTCGAGGTGCCGGCCGTCTATGCCGGCATGCCGGCCGCCGCGCGGCGCGAGCGCGCCGAGAAGCTCCTGGGCGCGCTCGGCCTCTCCGAGCGCCTCCACCACCGGCCGAACCAGCTTTCCGGCGGGCAGCAGCAGCGCGTGTCCATCGCCCGCGCGCTCATGAACGGCGGACGGATCATCCTCGCCGACGAGCCGACGGGCGCGCTGGACAGCCGAAGCGGCCGCGAGGTCATGGCGCTCCTCAAGAAGCTGTCCGCCGAAGGCCACACCGTCATCCTCATCACGCACGCGCGCGAGGTGGCCGAGCAGGCCGAGCGCGTGATCGAGATCGCCGACGGACGCATCGTCAGCGACCCGGGGCCCGCGGCCGCGCCGTCGCGCCCGGCGGAGCGCTCCGGCCCGGAAGCGAAGAGCACCGCCCTTTCGAGCCTGGCGGAGTCGGCCAAGGCGGCCGCCGCGGCGCTTCGCGCCAACGTCTTTCGCACTGCGCTCACCCTCCTTGGCATCGTCATCGGCGTCGGCTCGGTGATCGCGATGCTCGCCGTCGGCAACGGCGCGAAGCAGCAGGTGCTCGATCGCATCAGCGGCATGGGCACCAACCTGCTCCTCGTTCGTCCGGGGGCGCCCAATACGCGCGGCACGGGCGGGATTGCCACGCTGATTCCGGAGGACGCGGAGGCCATCGCGCAGCTGCCCAATGTCCTCGCGGCCGTCCCCGAGCAGGGCGGCGGCGCGACGGCCCGCTTCGGCGGCATCGACTACCAGACGCAGGTCAACGCGACCGGCGCCGAATTCACGCTCGCGCGCGCCTGGCCCGTCGCGCGCGGGACGTTCTTCACGCCCGACGACGTGCGCAGCTACGCCGCCGTGGCGGTGCTCGGGCAAACGGTCGCCCAGACGCTCTTTCGCGACGCGGACGAAGCCCTCGGCAAGCACGTGCTTCTCAACAACGTGCTGTTCCAGGTCATCGGCGTGATGTCCGCGCGCGGCGCGAGCCCGATGGGCTCGGACCAGGACGACGTGGTCTTCGTGCCGGTGAGCACCGGCAGCATGCGGCTCTTCGGGCAACGGCACGTGCGCAGCGTGACCGTGGCGGTCGAGGACGTGGCGCGCATCGACGAGACGCAGGACGCGGTCGCGAGCCTCCTCGAGGCGCGCCACCGCAAGGTCGACTTCCAGATCCGCAACATGGCGTCGCTCCTCGAGACGGTCACCGCGACGCAGGACACGCTCACGATCCTCCTCGGCTCGATCGCCGCGATCTCGCTCCTCGTCGGCGGGATCGGCGTCATGAACATCATGCTGGTCAGCGTCACCGAGCGAACGCGCGAGATCGGCATCCGGATGGCCACCGGCGCGCGCATGCGGGACATCCTGCAGCAGTTCCTGGGCGAGGCGCTCACCGTCTCCGCGCTCGGCGGCGCGATCGGCGTGGCGGGCGGGCTCGGCACCGCTGCCCTGCTCGCGAGCTTCGGCACGCCGATCGAGTTCTCCGCGGGGCCGGTCGTGCTCGCGTTCGGCTGCGCTTTCGCCACGGGCCTCATCTTCGGCTTCATGCCGGCGCGCAAGGCGGCGCGGCTCGACCCGGTGGTCGCGCTGGCCGCGGAGTAGACCCATGAAAAAGCTTCTCGTCATCGTCCTGTCAGCTTCCATCGCCGGCTGCGCGACGACCTCGCCGGTGCTGCAGCCGCAGCTCGCCGCGCCGGCGGCCTGGAACGAGGCGCCGGCGCGGGGGGCCGCCGCGCTGAGCGCCGACTGGTGGACGGCATTCGGCTCGGCAGAGCTGCACGCTCTGGTGGAACAGGCGCTTGCGGGGAGCCCGGACCTCGCCATCGCAGCCGAGCGCGTGCGGCAGGCGGAATCGCAGGTGCGCGCCGCGGGCGCGTCGCTCTTCCCCTCCGTGGACCTCGGCGCGAGCAGCTCCGCGCGGCGCACCCGGCACGAAGACACCGGCCGCTTCGATTCCGAGTCCTCGGGCACCACGCTGAGCGCGAGCTATGAGCTCGATCTCTGGGGCGCCAATCGCGCCGGGGTGCGGGGGGCCGAGGCGTCGCTGCAGGCCACGACGTTCGATCGCGACGCGGTTCAGCTCACGCTGGTGGCCGCGGTGGCGAGCGCCTACTTCGAAGTGCTGTCCCTGCGCGGCCGCATCGCCGTGGCCCGGGAGAACCTCGGCCTCGCGGAGCGGGTGCTGTCGCTCGTGCAGGTGCGGGCCCGCGAAGGCGCCGTCTCGCCCCTCGACCTCGCGCGACAGGAGGCGGCGGTGCTCTCGCAGCGCGCCGCCGTCGTCTCCCTCGAGCAGCAGGAGCGGCAGGTCCTGACGGCGCTCGCCGTGCTCACGGGCCGCCTGCCCGAGGGCTTCCAGGTCGAGGCGCAGGGGCTCTCGGATCTCGCCGTGCCCGCCATCGCGCCCGGGCTGCCGGCCGATCTTCTGGTGCGCCGTCCCGACCTCGCCTCGGCGGAGGCACAGCTCGTGGCGGCGAACGCCGACCTCGCCGCCGCGCGCGCGGCGCTCCTGCCCTCCATCCAGCTCACCGGCTCGGCTGGCGTGGCGAGCGGCGCGCTCCTCAACTTCCTCGGCGGCCCGACGACCACCGTGGCGCTCGCCGCCTCGGTGCTGCAGCCCATCTTCGACGGCGGGCGCCGGCGCGCCGGCGTGGCGATCGCCGAGTCGCGCGAGCGCGAGCTCGTGGAGCGCTACCGCGCCGCGATCCTCGCCGCCTTCGGCGACGTGGAGACGGCGCTCGCCGCAGCGAGCCGCCTGCGCGAGCGCGAGGCGCTGCAGGTCCAGGTCGAGGCCCGCGCGCGTGAGGCGCTGCGCTTGGCCGAGGTGCGCTACCGCGAGGGCGCCGACGATCTCCTCTCGGTGCTCGACGCGCAGCGCACGCTGTTCGACGCCCAGCAGCAGCTCGCGCTCGTGCGCCTGGACCGCCTCGACGCCGCGGTGTCGCTCTTCAAGGCGCTGGGCGGCGGCTGGCAGGCGCGCACCGACCTCGCCGCCCGGTCAACGGCCGAATAGCGTCAGGATCTGCTCCCGCAGCCACCGGTTGCCCGCGTCGGCGTCGAAGCGGGCATGCCAGTGCACGCCGACGTCGGCCAGGGGGAGAGGAATGGGAAGCGACGTGTAGTAGAAGCCGCCCTGCCGGAAGTAGACCTTTGCGACGCGCTCGGGCAGCACGAGGATGAGGTCGGTCCGGGCGAGGACCATCGGCACGATGGTGAAATGCGGCACGCGCAGAGCGATCCGGCGGGCGACGCCGGCCCGCTCGAGCGCTTCCTCGATGACGCGGTGGCCGCCCCGGTAGGACACGAGGACGTGCGACGCCTCGAGGAAACGCTTGCGGGTGAGCGGCTTTCCCGCCGCCGGATGGCCGGCGCGCATGAGGCAGACGTACGGATCGCGGAACAGCGCCCTTCGATGCACGGGCGGCCCGAGCGCCGGCAGAAAGCCGACCGCGATGTCGAGCGTCCCGGCCGCGAGCGCCGGCCCGATGTTCTCCACGTCGAGGGCGACGGCCTCGAGGCGTACGCCCGGCGCCACCCGCTGCACCCGCTCGATGAGGGGCGGCAGGAATTCCACCTGCCCGAGGTCCGACATGTAGAAGCGGAAGGCGCGCCGGGACGTGGCGGGATCGAAGCCGGGCCCGTGGGCAAGCGCGGCCTCAAGGAGCGCAAGCGCCTGGCGTACCGGCTCCGCCAGCTCGCGCGCGAAAGGCGTCGCGTCCATTCCGGTAGCGGTGCGCACGAAGAGCGGATCGCCGAAAACCCGGCGAAGTCGCGCGAGCGCGTTGGACACGGCCGGCTGGGTGAGCCCCAGGCGGGCGGCGGCGGCGGTGACGCTGCGCTCGTGCAGGACGGCGTCGAGCACCCGCAGCAGATTGAGATCGAGCGCCTCCACATTCATGGCGGTGATTCCTACCATGCAGGCCATTGATTTGACAAATAGGAAGGCCGCCGCCTACATTCGGCCGGTCACCTTCAGGAGGAGAGTTATGAAAGCGACGCTCTGGCTCGCCGCCGCCGTGGCGGCATCCGCGCCTGCGCTGGCGACGGCGCAGCAAGTGAATCTGCGGCTGGTCTCGGCCTTCCCCGAGACGGCTACGTACGTGAAGCACATGCTGCCGTGGATCGAGCAGTTCAACAAAGAGGGCAAGGGGGTCGCGCAGATCAACTTCATCGGCGGGCCCAAGGCCATTCCGACCTTCGAGGTCGGCACCTCGGTGAAGAACGGCGTGGTCGAGATGGCGATGTCGACCGGCGCCTACTACACCAACCTGATGCCCGAGGCGGACTTCCTCAAGCTCTCGCAGATCACCATCGCCGAGCAGCGCAAGAACGGCGCCTACGAGTACATCAACAAGGTGTGGAACTCGAAGGCGAACCTCGTCTACCTCGCGCGCATGGTGGACGAGACCCCCTTCCACCTCTACCTCAACAAGAAGATCGCCAAGCCCGACCTCACCGGCCTCAAGATCCGCATCACGCCGGTGTACCGGGAGTTCTTCCAGGCGCTCGGCGCGACGATGATCCAGACGCCGCCGGGAGAGGTGTACACGGCGCTCGAGCGGGGCGTGGTGGACGGCTACGGCTGGCCGATCCACGGCATCTTCGACCTGAAATGGAACGAGAAGACCAGGTTCCGCGTCGATCCCGGCTTCTACAACGCCGAGGTGTCGATCATCATGAACCTCGACGCGTGGAAGAAGCTCACGCCGAAGCAGCGCGCCTTCGTCGAGAAGCAGGCGCTCGCGCTCGAGGCGAGGAACAGCTACTGGCCGAAGCTCAACAAGGAGGAAACCGAGCGCCAGACGAAGGCCGGGATCCAGGCGATCAAGTTCGACGCGGCGACGGCGAAGGCGTTCCTCGATCAGGCCTACGAGGTGGGCTGGGCGCACGCGATCAAGCAGAGCCCGGAGCACGGCCCGCAGCTGAGGAAGCTGCTTTCCAAGCCGCAGTGACGTGGCGGGGGTCTACGGCCGGCTGCTGAAGGTCCTCGCCGCCTGCGCGGCCATCCTGCTCGGCGTCACGGCGCTCGCCGTGACGCTCGACGTGGTGGCGAGGAACGTAGGCCTCGGCTCCCTGCCGTGGATCCTGGAAGTCTCCGAGTACGTCCTGCCGCTCGCCACCTTCCTCGCGGCGCCCTGGCTTCTCTATCGCAATGAGCACATCCGGCTGGACGTCCTCCTCGGCAGCCTGCCCTGGCTGCGGTACGTCGTCGACCTCGTCGGCCTCGCGGTCTGCGGCGTGCTCGTGGTCTATGGCGTGCGCACGATCCAGAATTCGCTCGCGCAGGGCTCCATGGTCTTCAAGAGCGTGGTCTTCCCGGAGTGGTGGCTCTTCGTCCCCGTGCCCATCTGCTTCGGGCTGCTCGCCATCGAGTTCGTGCGCCGGCTGGCGACGCGCGCATGACCTGGTGGGTTGCGGCGTGTCTGCTGTTCGGTGCGCTGACGGTCCTCTTCGCCGCCGCGGTACCCGCGGCGTTCGCCTTCCTCGGCATCAACATCGCCGGCGCATGGTTCTGGCTGGGCAAGGACGTGGGCCTCATCCAGCTCGTGCGAAACGGCGTCGCCTCGATCTCCTCGTTCTCGCTCATCCCGATCCCGTTCTTCGTGCTGATGGGCGAGGTGCTGTTCCACACGGGCGTGGCGCTCAAGGCGATCGACGCGATCGACCGGCTGATCTGGCGGGTGCCGGGGCGCCTCGCGGTGGTCGCGGTCGTGGCCGGCACCATCTTTTCGGCCATCTCGGGCTCGACCATCGCCACCACCGCGCTCCTCGGCAGCGTGCTGCTGCCCCAGATGCTGAAGCGCGGCTATCACCCGCGGATGGCGATGGGCCCCATCATGGCGGTGGGCGGCGTCGACATGCTGATTCCCCCCTCGGCGCTCGCGGTGCTGCTCGGCAGCCTCGCGCAGATCTCGATCGCCGAGCTGCTCATTGCCGGCATCGTGCCGGGCGCCCTGCTTTCCGTGCTCTTCGTGGGCTGGATCGTCCTTCGCGCCACCATGAATCCCGCCCTCACGCCGCCGTTCGAGCACGAGCGCGTGCGGGCCTGGGAGCGCTGGAAGCCGCTCCTTGTCTACGTCCTGCCGCTGGTGCTCATCTTCGTGGTCGTGGTCGCCGCAATGGCGGCGGGGTGGGCGACGCCCACCGAGGCGGCGGCCGTCGGCGCGGTCGCGACGGTGGCCGTCGCCTGGATCTATCGCGCGCTGACGTGGTCGAATCTGATGCAGGCACTGATGGGAACGGCAGCCATTTCCGGGGCGATCCTCTTCATCATCCTCGGCGCGACCACCTTCGCGCAGATCCTGACATTCTCGGGCGCGACGAACGGGCTGGTGAGCGCGATCCAGCAGGCGGACCTCGGCCGCTGGATGGTGCTCGCCGCGATGATGGTGATCCTGCTCACGCTCGGCTGCTTCGTCGACCAGGTGAGCATGATGCTGATCGCCCTGCCGTTCTTCATGCCGCTCGTCGCCGCCTACGGCTTCGACCCGGTCTGGTTCGGGGTGCTGTTCCTGTTCTGCATGCAGCTCGGCCTCCTTACCCCGCCGTTCGGCATGCTGCTTTTCACGATGAAGAGCGTGGCGCCGAAGGACATCGCGATGCAGCAGATCTGGATCGCGGCGACGCCCTATGTGGTGATGGGCCTGCTCGGGCTCCTCGCCGTCATCCTTTTCCCGGGGCTTGCGACGTGGCTGCCCACGGTGCTGATCAGGTAAGGCATGGAAAGATCGTTCAAGGAAGAAGTCGCCAAGCTGAAGCTCGGTGAGGGCGAGACGTTTCACGGCGAGGGCATCCTCGCGGTCACGAAAGCCCTGCTGCAGTCGGGCGTCGCGTATGTCGGCGGCTATCAGGGCGCTCCGGTCTCGCACCTGATGGACGTGCTGCAGGACGCGCGCGACATCCTGGGCGAGCTCGGCATCCACGTGGAGGCGAACGCCAACGAGGCGGGCGCCGCCGCGATGCTGGGCGCCTCGATCAACTATCCGGTGCGCGGCGCGGTCACCTTCAAGTCGACCGTCGGCACGAACGTCGCCTCCGACGCGCTTTCGAACGTCGCCTCCGCCGGCGTGAAGGGCGGCGCGCTCATCGTGCTGGGCGAGGACTACGGCGAAGGCTCCTCCATCATCCAGGAGCGCAGCCATGCGTTCGCGATGAAGTCGCAGATCTGGCTGGTGGACCCGCGCCCCAGCCTGCCGAAGATCGTGGAGATGGTCGAGCGCGCGTTCGAGCTGTCCGAGGCCTCGAGCGCGCCCGTCATGCTGGAGCTTCGCATCCGCGCCTGCCACGTCCATGGCACCTTCCGCACGAAGGCGAACAGGCCCTCGCCGATCTCCAAGCGCAACGTCCTCCAGGACCCCGACTTCGACTACGGCCGCATCTGCCTGCCGCCCGCCACGTACGCGCAGGAGAAACACAAGATCGAGGTGCGCTGGCCCGCGGCCGTCGACTTCATCCGCCGCCACGCGCTGAACGAGGTGTTCGAGGGCGAGCGCCGCGAGCTCGGCATCATCTGCCAGGGCGGCCTCTACAACGCCGTCATCCGCGCCCTCCAGCTCCTCGGCCTCGCCGACGCGTTCGGCGCGTCCCGCGTTCCGATCTACTGCCTCAACGTGACCTATCCCCTCATCCCGGAGGAAATCGTCGCGTTCTGCCAGGGCAAGCAGTCGGTGCTCGTGGTGGAGGAAGGCCAGCCGGCCTACATCGAGGAGGCGATTCTCGCGGCGCTGCGCCGCGCCGAGGCGCACGGCGTGAAGGTGCACGGCAAGGATGTCCTGCCGCTCGCCGGCGAGTACACGGGCGAAGTGATGCTCGCGGGGCTTTCGCGCTTCTTCGGCGACGAGCGCCGCATCGGCGAGGTGCGCGCGCTCAAAGCGCAGGCCGCCGAGCTGCTCGGCTCGGGGCTGCCGGTGCGCCCGCCGGGCTTCTGCGTCGGCTGCCCGGAGCGGCCGGTGTTCTCCGCCATGAAAGTCCTCGAGAAGGAGACGGGCCGGTTCCACGTCTCCGCGGACATCGGCTGCCATCTCTTCTCGAGCCTGCCGCCTTTCAACCTGGGCAACACGGTGCTCGGCTATGGCCTGGGCCTCGCCTCCAACTCGGCGGTCAACCCGCTCTTCGGCAAGCGCACCTTCACCATCATGGGCGACGGAGGATTCTGGCACAACGGCCTCACGACCGGGATCGCGAGCACGGTCTTCAACAAGAACGACGGCATCCTCGTCATCATGAAGAACGGCTACAGCTCGGCCACCGGAACGCAGGAGCTGCCCTCCTCGCCGCAGCATTCGGAGCACAAGAGCCCGGTCAGCATGGAGCGCGCATTGCAGGGCATCGGCGTAGGCTGGGTGCGCACCGTGGACAACTACCGCGTCGGGGCCGTGGCGAAGACGCTGAAGGAAGCGATGACGAGCGACTACCAGGGGCTCAAGGTCATCATCGCCGACGGCGAATGCCAGCTCGAGCGCCAGCGCAAGCTCAAGCCCCTGACGGCAAAAAAGCTGGCTTCTGGAGAGCGCGTTGTCCGGGTGAAGTACGGGGTGGACGAGGACACCTGCACGGGCGATCACTCCTGCATCCGGCTCTCGGGCTGCCCGACGCTCACCGTCAAGGACAACCCCGACCCGCTGCGCCGCGAGCCCGTGGCCACCGTCATCGACGGCTGCGTAGGCTGCGGCCTGTGCGGCGAGAACGCGCACGCCGCCGTCCTTTGCCCGTCCTTCTACCGCGCGGAAGTGGTGCAGAACCCGACCGCGCTCGATCGATTGCTGCATGGCCTGAGGAATCTGTTTCGTGGAACGGCAGTTCACTGAGGAGATCAAGGCGCTGAAGCTCGGCGCGGGGGAGACTTTCCACGGCGAGGGCATTCTTGCCGTGACCAAGGCGCTCCTTCAGTCGGGCGTCTCCTATGTCGGCGGCTACCAGGGTGCGCCCGTCTCCCACCTGCTCGACGTGATGGTGCAGGCGAGGGAATACCTGGACGGGCTCGGCGTGCACGTCGAAGCGTGCACCAACGAAGCCGCCGCGGCCGCCATGCTGGGGGCCTCGGTCAACTACCCCGCGCGCGGCGCCGTCACGTGGAAGTCCATCGTCGGCACCAATATCGCCTCCGACGCGCTCTCGTACCTGTCGAGCGCGGGCGTGATGGGCGGCGCGCTCATCATCGCGGGCGAGGACTACGGCGAGGGCGCGAGCGTCGCCCTCGAGCGCACGCACGCCATCGCCCTCAAGTCCTCGATGTGGCTGCTCGATCCGCGCCCCAACCATGCGACGATCGTCCGCCTCGTCGAGAAGGGCTTCGAGCTCTCCGAGGCGAGCAACACGCCCGTGATGGTGGAGCTGCGCATCCGCGCCTGCCACCTGCGCGGCTCTTTCGAGGCCAAGGACAATCGCACGCCCGTTGTGTCGCTGCGCAACCGCCTCGACGGGCCGCCCGCGGAGTTCGTCTACGACCGGCTCGCGCATCCGCCCGCCACCTTCCGGCAGGAGAAGCTGAAGGCCGAGGTGCGGCTTCCCGCCGCCCGGCGCTTCGTGGCCGAGCAGCACCTGAACGAGACCTTCGACGGCGCCGAAAAGGACGTCGGCATCATCGTCCAGGGCGGCCTCTACAACGGCGTCGTGCGGGCGCTGCAGACGCTCGGCCTCGCCGACGGCTTCGGCGGCTGCCGCATCCCGATCCTCGCCCTCAACGTGGTCTATCCGCTGGTGCCGGAGGAGATCAGCGGGTTCTGTGCGGGCAAGAAGGCGGTGCTCGTCGTCGAGGAGGGCCAGCCCGAGTTCATCGAGCAGGAGATCGCGACGCTGCTCCGCCGGGCCGACGTGCAGACCCGGCTCCACGGCAAGGACTGCCTGCAGATGGCGGGCGAGTACACCGTGGAAGTCATGACCCGCGGCCTCATCGCCTTCCTCGCGCGCCACGGCGGCCATCTCGATACGAGTCGTGGCGCGGCCTGGCTTCAGCGCGCGGAGTCGATTCGCAAGGAAGCCGCGGACCTGCTCGCGGCGCCGCTGCCGCAGCGCCCGCCGGGCTTCTGCATCGGCTGCCCCGAGCGCCCGGTCTTCTCGGCCATGAAGCTCATGGGCCGCGAGATCGGCAAGCCGCACGTGTCGATGGACATCGGCTGCCACTCGTTCGCCTCGTTCGAGCCGTTCTCCCAGGGCAACACCGTGCTCGGCTACGGCATGAGCCTCGCCGCCTCGGCCGCCGTCGGCCCGATGTCGAGCCGCCGCCCGGTGGCGATCATGGGCGACGGCGGTTTTTGGCACAACGGGCTCCTCTCCGGCGTCGCCTCCCGGCTGCTCAACGAAGGCGACGGGGTGCTGGTCATCATGAAGAACGGCTACAGCTCGGCCACGGGGACGCAGGATCTCCTCTCCTCGCCGAAGAACAGCGCGCAAAGCATCGAGAGCGCCTTGAAGGGCCTCGGCGTGAAGTGGATGCGCACCGTGGACAACTACCGCGTCGACGAGGTAAAGAAGACGCTCACGGAGGCGATGACCTCGGACTATCAGGGGCTCAAGGTCGTCGTCGCCGAGGGCGAATGCCAGCTCGAGCGCCAGCGCAGGCTCAGGCCTCTGGTTTCCGAGAAGCTCAAGAAGGGTGATCGGCACGTCCGGGTGAAGTACGGGGTGGACGAGGACACCTGCACGGGCGATCACTCCTGCATCCGGCTCTCGGGCTGCCCGACGCTCACCGTCAAGGACAACCCCGACCCGCTGCGCCGCGAGCCCGTGGCCACCGTCATCGACGGCTGCGTAGGCTGCGGCCTGTGCGGCGAGAACGCGCACGCCGCCGTCCTTTGCCCGTCCTTCTACCGCGCGGAAGTGGTGCAGAACCCGACCCTGCTCGACCGCGTGGTCGCGAAGCTGAGAGGAGTATTCGCATGAGCCTTCCCGAGCGCCCCCTCACCATCCTCATCGCCGCCCTCGGCGGCGAGGGCGGCGGCGTCATGGCCGACTGGCTGATGGAGGCCGCCACCCGCTGCGGCTATCCGGCCCAGGCGACGTCGATCCCCGGCGTCGCGCAGCGGACCGGCGCGACCACGTACTACCTGGAGATCTTCCCGGCCACCCGCGAGGCGCTGGGCGGGCGCGAGCCGGTTTTCTCGCTCACCGCCAGCCCGGGCAACGTGGACCTCATGGTCGCCTCCGAGCTGGTCGAGGCCGGCCGCGCCATGCAGAACGGCTACGTGAGCCCCGACCGCACGACGCTGATCGCCTCCACCCACCGCATCTACGCCACCATGGAGAAGATGCAGATGGGCGATGGCCGCTTCGACAGCGACCGGATCCTGGAGGCGGCGCGGCGGCTCGCCAAGCGGCCTGTGCTCTTCGACATGCGCTCGCTCGCGCAGCAGAGCGGCACGGTCATCAACGCGGTGCTCTTCGGCGCGATGGCGGGAAGCGGCGCGCTTCCGCTCCCTCGCGAGGCCTGCGAGGCCGCCATCCGGCGCGCCGGGCGGGGCGCCGAAGCGAGCCTGCGCGGGTTCGCGGCCGGCTTCGACATCGCCGCGGGCGCGAAGCCCGCGCCGCAGCCCGCCCCGCCACCCAAGCGGGCGACCGAGCTCGAGGAGATCGTCCGGCTCGGACGCGAGCGCCTCACCGACTACCAGGGCGAGGCCTATGCCGCGCTTTACCTCCGGCGCCTCGAGCCTTTCATGGAGGGAGACTCCCGGGTCGCGGCCGAGGTCGCGCGCCAGCTCGCCCTCTGGATGGCCTTCGAGGACATCATCCGGGTTGCGGACCTGAAGACGCGCGCGAGCCGCTTCGAGCGGGTGCGGCGCGAGGTCGGCGCCAAGGAAGGCGAGCCCGTCGTCGTCATCGACTACCTCAAGCCCGGCCTCGAGGAGTTCGCCTCCGTGCTGCCCGCCGCGCTCGGCCGGCGCCTGCACGACTGGGCCGAGCGGCGCGGCAAGCTCGACGCGTTCCACATCGGCATGCACATCAAGACCTCGAGCATCAGCGGCTACCTGCTCGTACGCTCGCTCGCGTGGCTGAAGCCGCTGCGCCCGTACAGCTACCGCTTCCAGGAGGAGCAGCGGCTCATCGAGCGCTGGCTCGCGCTCGTCGCCGAGGCGGCTCGCCGCGACGCAGCCCTCGCTTTCGAGGTCGCCGCCTGCGCGAGCCTGGTGAAGGGCTACGGCGAGACCCACCGGCGCGGCAAGGGCAACTTCCTCGCCATCATGGACGCCCTCGTCGAGAACGCGCCGGTCGACGACCCGAAAGAGCAGGCACGCGCGCTTCGCAAGGCGCGGGAGGCGGCGCTCGCCGACCCCGAAGGCCAGGCGCTCGGCAAGACCCTCGGCAAGCCGGTCGTCTGGCTGAAGCCCGTGGCGCACACGTAGAATCGGTTTTTTCGGGACACTCCCATGGCCAGCGTTCCGCAGGCAGACCTCCAGGCCGAGCGCAAGGCGCTCTACCGGCGCATGGACAAGCAGAACCTCGCTCCCCTTTGGGAGGTGCTGCATGCGCTTATTCCGAACCAGCCCGAAACGCCGTGCAAGCCCGCGCTCTGGCGCTATCGCGAGGCGAGGCCCTACCTCATGGAGGCGGGCAAGCTCATCACGGCCAGGGAAGCCGTGCGTCGCGTGCTCATCCTCGAAAACCCCGGCATGCGGGGCAAGTCGTGCATCACGCAGAGCCTGTACGCCGGGCTGCAGCTCATCCTGCCGGGCGAGGTCGCCCCGAGCCACCGCCACGCGCAGTCGGCCCTGCGTTTCATCGTGGAGGGCTCCGGCGCCTACACGGCGGTGGACGGGGAGCGCACGACGATGCACCCGGGCGACTTCATCATCACGCCCTCGTGGACCTGGCACGACCATGGCAATCCGGGCAACGAGCCGGTCGTGTGGCTGGACGGCCTCGACATTCCCATCGTTCAGGCGCTCGCCGCGCAGTTCCAGGAGCCCCACGAGCAGGAAGTGCAGCCCGTGTCGCGCAGTGAAGGCGCGGCCGCAGCGCGTTTCGGCAACGGCCTGAAGCCGCTCGGCGCGGCTTCCCCTTTCGGCAGGACCTCGCCGGTCTTCAACTATCCCTATGCCCGTAGCCGGGAGTCGCTCGCCGGCCTCGCGCAAGATTCGGACCCCGATCCCTGCCACGGCTGGAAGATGCAGTTCGTGAATCCCCTCACCGGCGGGCACGCCATGCCGACGATCGGCGCCTTCATCCAGCTCCTGCCGAAGGGCTTTGCCGGGCAGGCGGTCCGCGCCACCGACGGCACCGTCTACTCCGTCGTGGAAGGCCGCGGCACCGTGACGGTGAACGGGGAGACCTTCGACTTCGAGCCGCGCGACACCTTCGTCGTGCCTTCCTGGATGCCCTGCGCCCTCGCGGCGCAGGACGAGACGGTGCTCTTTTCGTTCTCCGACCGTCCCGTGCAGGAGGCCCTCGGGCTGTGGCGCGAGCAGCGCGGCTAGCGATGGAGGCCCTGGGCGCCGATCTCGAGCGCGAGTACAACAACCGGGCGCTCGTTCCCGACCACGCGGACTATTTCGCCCGCTGGGCGGAGAGCTCGGAGCGCGCCCGGCGGACCATGACCCGCCACCTCGACCTGCGCTACGGCGACATGCCGGGAGAGACGCTCGATCTCTTCCCCGCGCGCAAGGGCGACGGCACCTGCATGCTGTTCATCCATGGCGGCTACTGGCGCGCCCTCGACAAGAAGGACTTCTCTTTCCTTGCGCCGACCTGGGTGGACGCCGGCGTTTCCCTGGCGGTGGTGAACTACGACGTCTGTCCCGCGGTGACGATCGAGGAGATCGTGCGCCAGATGCTGCGCGCGAGCCGCTGGCTCTGGCTGAACGCGGAAGCCTACGGCATGGACCAGGACCGCCTCTATGTCAGCGGGCACTCGGCCGGCGGCCATCTCACGGCGATGATGATGTGCGCGCTTTTCCCCCGGTTCGACCCCCGGCTTCCCCGCGACCTCTGGAAGGGCGGCCTCGCCGTCAGCGGGCTCTACGACCTGCGGCCGCTCCTGCAGGTGCCCTTCCTCCAGCAGGACCTGCGCCTCGACGAGGAGTCCGCGCGCCGGCTTTCGCCGGCCTTCATGCCGCCGGCGACCCGCGCCCCGGTCATGACCTGCGTCGGCGGGGACGAGTCCTCCGAGTTCCACCGCCAGAATCGGCTGCTCGGGGAGCGCTGGCGCTCCGCCTTTGCCGGCGACATCGCGATGCCGGGCAGGAACCATTTCTCCGTCATGGACGGCCTTGCCGAGGCCTCGAGCGCGCTCTTCCAGGGCGCCCGGCGCCTCATGAAGCTCGACAAATGAACGACGACCTGAAATCGACGCCTTTCATCGACAGCGACCATCCCGCCGTAGCGGCCTTCGCGCGCGCGCACGCCAAGGGCGACTCGGAAGTCGAGCGTGCCATCGCGCTCTACTACGCGGTGCGCGACGACATTCGCTACAACCCGTTCCTCGATTTCAGCGACCCGGAGGTTTATCGCGCCTCCGCCGTGCTCGCCAGGGGCGAGGGCTTCTGCGTCGGCAAGGCCGCGCTCCTCGCCGCCACGGCGCGCGCGTCGGGCATCGCCGCCCGGGTGGGCTTTGCGGACGTGAAGAACCACCTCACCACGCCCCGGCTTGCCGAGACGATGGGCTCGGACCTCTTCATCTACCACGGCTTTACCGAGCTCAAGCTCGGGGGACGGTGGGTGAAGGCCACGCCCGCGTTCAACCTCGCGCTCTGCCAGCGCTTCCGCGTGAAGCCGCTCGAGTTCGACGGCGTGAACGACTCGATCTTCCATCCGTTCGACGAGGACGATCGCCGGCACATGGAATATGTGCGCGACCGCGGCAGCTTCACCGACGTTCCGGTGGCCGAGATCCAGGCGGCATTCCGCGAGGCTTATCCGAAGTTCTATGGCCTCGGCCGCGAGGCGGCCAAGGAGACCTTCGGCTGAGCGCGCCCGTCGATGGCGCGCAGATGCGTGCGCTCCTCGAAGAAAGCTTTCGCGCCGCCGTCGCGGCGGCCGACCCGCAGCGCATTCTGACCGCCCATCTGCCACGGCCGCCCAAAGGCCGCACCTACGTCGCCGCGGCCGGCAAGGCCGCAGCCGCCATGGCCGTCGCGGTGGAGTCCGCCTGGGACGAGCGCTGGCCGCTCGAGGGGATTGCGATCACGCGGTATGGGCACGGCCTGCCCACCCGCCGCATCCGCGTGGTCGAGGCCGGCCATCCGGTGCCCGATGCGGCAGGCGAGGAAGCCGCGCGAGCGATCGTCGCGCGGGTGCGCGAGCTGGGGAAGGACGATCTCCTGCTCGCCCTGCTCTCGGGGGGCGGCTCGAGCCTGCTTTCGCTACCGGCCGATGGGATCTCCATGGCCGACCTGAAGGCGGTGACGCGCGATCTCCTGCGAAGCGGCGCTGCGATCCAGGAGATGAATACCGTGCGCAAGCACCTCTCCGCGATCCACGGCGGGCGCCTCGCCGCCGCCAGCGGCGCGCCGGTGGTCGCGCTCATCATCTCCGACGTCACCGGCGACGATCCCACGCACATCGCCTCCGGACCCTGCGCGCCGGATCCGACCACCTACGCCGACGCGCTCGAGATCCTGGAGCGCTATCGTGTCACGCCGCCGCCGGCCGTGCGGGCACGGCTGGAAGAGGGCGCCGACGAGACGCCGAAGCCCGGCGATCCGGTGTTCGAGCGGGTACAAAACAAGGTCATCGCCACCGCGCACCGCTCGCTCGAGGCGGCGGCGGCGGTGTTCGAAAGACACGGCATTCGGCCGGTGATCCTGGGCGACACGATCACCGGCGAGGCGGCCGAGGTCGCGAAGGTCATGGCCGCCCTGGTTCGCGAGATCAGGACCCACGCCTCTCCATGGAAGGCGCCGGTGGCGCTCATCTCGGGAGGCGAATGCACGGTCACCGTGCGGGGGGAAGCGGGCCGGGGCGGACGCTGCAGCGAGTTCCTGCTCTCGCTGGGGATCGAGCTGGAGGGCGTGGCGGGCGTGTTCGCGCTCGCGGCCGACACGGACGGCATCGACGGCTCCGAGGACAATGCCGGCGCCTGTCTCGGGCCCGAGACGCTGGCGCTCGCGCGCCGCCAGGGCGTAGATCCGCGCGCGGCGCTTGCCTCGAATGACAGCTACGGAGCGTTCGCGGCGGCCGGTGCGCTACTGGTCACCGGCCCCACGCGGACCAACGTGAACGACTACCGGGCGATTCTGGTCGCCTAGGCGGCGGCCTTCTTCGCTTCGGCCTTCTTCGAGCCCTCGGCTTTCTTCGAGCCTTCCTTTTTCGCCGGCTTCTTCCTTTTCTCTTCCGCGGGCGCGGCGGCAGCCGTCTCTTCCCCGCGCTCGACGAGCATCACCAGCGCGAGGGGGGCGTTGTCGCCCTTGCGGAAGCCCGTCTTGAGGATGCGCAGATAGCCGCCGTTCCTCTTGGCGAAGCGCGGGCCGAGGTCGTCGAACAGCTTGACCACGATCTCCCGGTCGCGCAGCCGGTCGAAGGCGAGGCGCCGGTTCGCGAGCGAGGGCTTCTTGCCGAGGGTGATCATCGGCTCGACCACCCGCCGGAGCTCCTTCGCCTTCGGCAGCGTCGTGCGGATCTCCTCGTGGCGCAGCAGCGAGACGGTCATGTTGCGAAGCATCGCGAGCCGGTGGCTCGACGTGCGGTTGAGCTTGCGAAGTCCGTGTCCGTGGCGCATGGGACCTGTTTCCGATTCGTGCGTTCTTGGTGTGCGTTCCTGCCGGCTTGCGTGCCCTAGGCGCGGTGCTCGAGGCCGGCCGGCGGCCAGTTCTCGAGCTTCATCCCGAGCGTGAGGCCGCGCGAGGCGAGCACTTCCTTGATCTCGTTGAGCGACTTGCGGCCGAGGTTCGGCGTCTTGAGGAGCTCGGTCTCGGTGCGCTGGATCAGGTCGCCGATGTAGTAGATGTTCTCGGCCTTGAGGCAGTTGGCCGAGCGCACCGTGAGCTCGAGGTCGTCCACCGGGCGCAGCAGGATCGGGTCGACCGCCGGCGACTTCGGCTGCTCGGCGGGCAACGCGGTGCCCTCGAGCTGGGCGAAGACGGAGAGCTGGTCGACCAGCACGCGCGCGGCGTACCGGATGGCCTCTTCGGGCTCGATGGCGCCGTTCGTCTCGATGTCCATGATCAGCTTGTCGAGGTCGGTGCGCTGCTCGACGCGCGCGGACTCCACCGCGTAGGAGACGCGGCGCACCGGGCTGAACGAGGCATCGAGGATGATGCGGCCGATGCCCTTGGTCTCCTCGGGCAGGTAGCGCATGTTGCCCGGGACGTAGCCGCGCCCGGACTCGACCTTGATCTGCATCTCGAGCTTGCCGCCCGAGGCGAGATGGGCGATGACGTGGTCCGGGTTGACGACCTCGACGTCGTGCGACGGCTCGATGTCGGCCGCGGTGACCGGTCCTTCGCCGCTCTTCTTCAGGCTGAGGACGGCCTCGGCGCGGTTGTGCAGGCGGAACACGACGCCCTTCAGGTTGAGAAGGATGTCGACCACGTCCTCGCGCACCCCGTCGAGCGTGGAGTACTCGTGCACGACGCCCGCGATCTGCACCTCGGTGGGCGCATAGCCCGGCATGGACGAAAGCAGCACGCGCCGCAGCGCGTTGCCGAGCGTGTGCCCGTAGCCGCGCTCGAACGGCTCCATGGTCACCCGTGCGTGGTTGGCCGAGAGGTTCTGGACATCGACAATCCGCGGCTTGAGAAATCCCGATTGCGGCATGGTGTTTAGGGTCCTATGTGCTTCGCGCGGTCCCGCGCGGTTGCTACGCCAAAGCGCTACGCATCTACCAGCAGGGCGCCGTCGATCCGGCCGCGGCGCCCCGCGTGTTCCTTCGTGTTACTTCGAGTACAGCTCGATGATGAGGCTCTCGTTGATCGAGGAGGAGAGATCGGCGCGCGCCGGCAGGCTCTTGAAGGTGCCTTTCAGCGCCTTGACGTCGACTTCCATCCAGTCGGGCAGCCCGCGCGACTCGGCCGCCTCGGCGGCCGCCTTGATGCGAAGCTGCTCCTTCGCCCGGCTGGCGACCTCCACCACGTCGCCCGGGCGCACCTGGTAGGACGGGATGTTCACCCGCTTGCCGTTCACCAGGATGCCGTTGTGCCGCACGACCTGCCGCGCTTCCGCGCGCGAGGCGCCGAAGCCCATCCGGTAGGCGACCGTGTCGAGCCGCGTCTCGAGGCGCTGGAGAAGCTGCTCGCCGGTCACGCCCTTGCCGCGCGCAGCCTCGGCATACGTGTTGCGGAACTGCCGCTCGAGCACGCCGTAGATCCGGCGCATCTTCTGCTTCTCGCGCAGCTGCTTGCCGTAGTCGGAGAGGCGAGCGCCGCTTTTCTGGCCGTGCTGGCCGGGGGCGTAGGCGCGCCGCTCGACCGCGCACTTGTCCGTGAAGCACTTCTCGCCCTTCAGGAAGAGCTTCTCCCCCTCCCGGCGGCACTGGCGGCACTTGGCGTCTAGGTTTCGGGCCATGTCTGTTGCGTCTCCTTGCTATACGCGCCGGCGCTTGGGCGGGCGGCAGCCGTTGTGCGGGATCGGGGTCACGTCGGAAATGCTGCCGATCTTGAGGCCGATGGCGTTCAGCGCGCGCACCGCGGACTCGCGGCCCGGGCCCGGGCCCTTGATGCGCACCTCGATGTTCTTCACCCCGCATTCCTGCGCCGCGCGTCCGGCGCGCTCGGCGGCCACCTGCGCCGCGAAGGGCGTGGACTTGCGCGAGCCCTTGAACCCCGCGTTGCCGGAAGTCGCCCAGGAGAGCGTGTTGCCCTGGCGGTCCGTGATCGTGATGATGGTGTTGTTGAACGACGCGTGCACGTGGGCGATGCCCTCGGCGACGTTCTTCTTGACCTTCTTCCGCGCGCGCGCGGCGGCCGTCTGCTGGAGTTCCTGCCGGGTCGGTTGGTTTCTGCTTGCCATGTGGTTTCCTGGTTACCGGCGCCTCAGCCCATCTTGCCGGCCGGCGTGTTGAGCTTCACGGCGGCCTTGCGCGGCCCCTTGCGGGTGCGGGCGTTCGTGCGCGTGCGCTGCCCGCGCACCGGCAGGCCCTTGCGGTGACGCATGCCGCGATAGCAGCCGAGGTCCATCAGCCGCTTGATGGACATCGAGACCTCGCGGCGCAGGTCGCCCTCGACGGCGAGCTTCGACACGTTGTCGCGCAGGCGGTCGAGCTCCGCGTCGGTGAGGTCCTTGATCTTGCGCGAGCCCTGCACGCCCGCGGCCTGGCAGATCGCCTGCGCCCGCGCGCGGCCAATGCCATAGATTGCGGTCAGCGCGATTTCCGCGTGCTGGTGATTCGGTACGTTGATGCCGGCGATGCGTGCCATAGGGAACCCGAGATTATATCCGTATTAACAATGCTTTAGCAACCGCGCCGCCTCAGCCCTGGCGCTGCTTGTGCCGCGGGTCGGAGCAGATCACCCGCACCACGCGCTTGCGCCGCACGATCTTGCACTTGCGGCAGATCTTCTTCACCGATGCCATGACTTTCATAGTTCCTTCCTCTACTTCGCTCTGAACGTTATGCGGCCCTTGGTGAGGTCGTACGGCGTCAGCTGGACCGTCACCTTGTCGCCGGGAAGGATGCGGATGTAGTTCATGCGCATCTTCCCGGAGATGAAGCAGTGGATGACGTGGCCATTCTCCAGCTTCACCCGGAACGTCGCGTTGGGCAGGTTCTCGACCACCTCCCCCTGCATTTCGATCACGTCTTCCTTGGCCATGTCAGCGCACGGGCATTCCACCCTTGAAATTGGCCTTGCGCAGCAGGCTTTCGTACTGGTGGGTCATCACGTAGGACTGGACCTGCGCCATGAAGTCCATCGTCACGACCACGATGATGAGGAGCGACGTGCCGCCGAAGTAGAAGGGCACGTTCCAGCGAAGGATGAGGAACTCGGGCAGCAGGCAGACCAGGGTCACGTAGATCGAGCCGGCGAGGGTCAGCCGCGTCAGGATGCGCTCCAGGTAGCGGGCGGTCTGCTCGCCGGGCCGGATGCCCGGGACGAAGGCGCCCGACTTCTTCAGGTTGTCCGCCGTCTCCTTGGGGTTGTACTGCAGCGCCGTATAGAAAAAGCAGAAGAAGATGATCATGGCGCCGTAGAGCAGCACGTAGATCGGCTGCCCGGGCGAGAGCATGCCGGCAAGGTCGCGCAGCCAGACGAGGCCCTCCGCGGAGCCGAACCAGCCGAGGAGCGTCGCCGGAAAGAGGATGAGCGAGCTCGCGAAGATCGGCGGAATGACCCCCGACATGTTGAGCTTGAACGGCAGGTGCGAGGTCTGGCCCCCGTAGACCCGGTTTCCGACCTGTCGCTTGGCGTAGTTCACCAGGATCTTGCGCTGGCCGCGCTCGACGAAGCAGACGAACGCCGTCACGACGACGACGGCGATGGCGATGAGGAGCGCCGTAAGCGGGTGCATGGCGCCCGTGCGCACGAGCTCGAGCGTCCCGGCGATGGCGCTCGGCAGTCCCGCGGCGATGCCGGCAAAGATGATGAGCGAGATGCCGTTGCCCAGCCCGCGCTCGGTGATCTGCTCGCCGAGCCACATCAGGAACATGGTGCCGGTGACGAGCGTGGTGACCGTGGTGATGCGGAACATGAGCCCGGGGTCGAGCACGAGCCCCGGCTGCGACTCGAGCGCCACCGAGATGCCGGTCGCCTGGAAGAGGGCGAGGAACACCGTCCCGTAGCGCGTGTACTGGGTGATCTTGCGCCGGCCCGACTCGCCTTCCTTGCGCAGCTGGTCGAGCTGCGGGCTCACCGCCGTCATGAGCTGCATGATGATGGCGGCGGAGATGTAGGGCATGATGCCGAGGGCGAAGATCGTGAAGCGCGACAGGGCGCCCCCGGAGAACATGTTGAACATGCCGAGGATGCCGCCCTGCTGGCCCTGGAAGAGGTCGGCGAGGACGTTCGGGTCGATGCCGGGCACCGGAATGTGCGCGCCCACGCGGAAGACGGCGAGCGCGCCGAGCAGGAAGAGCAGCCGGCGCTTGAGGTCGCCGTACTTCGCCCCCTTGCCGACGTTGGGAAGAGCGGTCGCCATCAGCCGGCTTGCGCGCCCTCTGCTTTAGGCTTCTTCTGGAGCTTGCCGGGCGCGGCGGCCTGCGGCGCCGCCTCGACCGCTCCGCCGGCCGCCTCGATGGCCTGGCGGGCGCCCTTCGACACGCCGAGGTGCTTCAGCGTGATCTTGCGCGTCAGCTTGCCGGACAGGATCACCTTGGCGGAAAGGGCCCGCTGCGGGATGACCCGCTCGGCCTTGAGCGCGGCGAGGTCGATCGCCGTCGCCTTCATCGCCTCGAGCTCGCTCGTGCGCACTTCGTGCACGTCGTCGCGGGTGGGCGAGGTGAAGCCGCGCTTCGGCAGCCGCCGATGCAGCGGCATCTGGCCGCCCTCGAAGCCGACCTTGTGGAAGCCGCCCGAGCGCGCGCGCTGGCCCTTGTGGCCGCGCCCCGCGGTCTTGCCCCAGCCGGAGCCGACGCCGCGACCGATGCGGTGGCGGGTCTTCTTCGAGCCCGGCGCGGGCTTCAGGTCATTCAGTCTCATAGCGATTCCCTCGGGGATTCCTTCAGGCGTCGATGCGCACGAGGTACGCGACCTTGTTGATCATTCCCCGGACCTCGGGGGTGTCGGCGAGCTCGGCCACGCTGTTGATCCGCTTCAGGCCCAGGCCGCGGATCGTGTCGCGGTGGTCCCGGCGGGTGCCGGCGAGCCCCTTCACGAGGCGAACCTTGATCTTCTTCATCCGAGGATCTCCTCGACCGTCTTGCCGCGCTTCGCGGCGATCTCGGCCGGCGTGTTCATGGCCTGCAGGCCGTTCAGCGTCGCCCGCACCACGTTGTAGGGGTTGGTCGAGCCGAAGCACTTGGCGAGGATGTTGGTCATGCCCATCACCTCGAAGACCGCCCGCATGGGGCCGCCCGCGATGATGCCGGTGCCCTCGGTCGCCGGCTGCATCAGCACCTTGGCCGAGCCGTGGCGGCCGATGACGGCGTGGTGCAGGGTGCCGTTCTTCAGCTTCACCTTGAAGAGCTTGCGGCGGGCTTCCTCCATCGCCTTCTGCACGGCGACGGGCACCTCGCGGGCCTTGCCCTTGCCCATGCCGATGCCGCCGTCGCCGTCGCCGACCACGGTCAGCGCGGCGAAGCCGAGCACCCGGCCGCCCTTCACGACCTTGGTCACGCGATTGACCGCCACCATCTTCTCGCGCAGGCCGTCGCCGCGCTCTTCCTGCTGCATCCTGGGCTGGATCTTTGCCATGTCGGTTTCCTCAGAACTTCAGTCCGCCGGCGCGCGCCGCCTCGGCGAGCGCCTTGACGCGGCCGTGGTAGCGGTAGCCGGCGCGGTCGAAGGCCACCTGCTCGATGCCCTTCTCCTTCGCCTTCTGCGCGATCCGCTGGCCGATCAGCTCGGCGGCCTTGCGGTTGCCGCCGTGCTTGAGCTGGCTGCGCACGTCCTTCTCGAGCGAGGAGGCGGCCGCGATGACCTTGTCCCCCGTCGGCGTGGTGATCTGCGCGTAGATGTGGCCGTTGGTGCGGTGCACCGTGAGCCGCGCCGCCGCGACTTCGCGGATGCGCAGGCGCGTCTGTCGCGCGCGGCGGAGTCGTGCAATCTTCTTGTCGCTCATGGCCGTTACTTCTTCTTCGTCTCTTTCAACACGATGACCTCGTCGGCATAGCGCACGCCCTTGCCCTTGTAGGGCTCGGGGGGGCGAAGGCCGCGCACTTCGGCGGCCACCTGCCCTACGAGCTGCTTGTCGATGCCCGAGATGACGATCTCGGTCTGCGTCGGGGTCGCCACCTTCACGCCCTTGGGCATCTGGTGCACGACCGGATGCGAGAAGCCGAGCGAGAGATTCAGCTTGTCGCCCTGCGCCTGGGCCCGGAAGCCGACGCCGACGAGCGAGAGCTTCTTCTCGAAGCCCTTCGTCACGCCCGTGACCATGTTGGCGACGAGCGCCCGCATGGTGCCGGACATGGCGCTGGCATGGTTGGAGTTCCCGAGCGGCTTGCACAGAAGCTCGTCGCCCTCGCGCTCGACGGCGACGTTCGGGTCGGCCGCGCGCGCGATCGCGCCAAGCGGGCCTTTCACCGAGATCTGGCCGGCGGCGACGGACACTTCGACGCCCTTCGGGACCGGGATCGGGTACTTTGCGATGCGGGACATGGTTCTCGCTTCCTCAGGCCACGATGCAGAGCACTTCGCCGCCGACGCCGTCGGCGCGCGCCTTGCGATCGGTCATCACGCCGCGCGAGGTCGACAGGATCGCCACGCCCAGGCCGTTCATGACCCTGGGGATGTCGTCGCGGCCGCGATACACGCGCAGCCCCGGCTTCGACACGCGCTCCAGGCGCTCGATCACCGGCTTGCCCGCGTAGTACTTGAGGCCGATGCGCAGCTCCTTCTTCGGGCCTTCCTCCCGCACCGCGAAGTCCTCGATGTAGCCCTCGTCCTTGAGGACCTTGGCGATGGAGGCCTTCAGCCGGGAGGCCGGCATCGCCACTTCCGGATGGCCCACCATCTGGGCATTGCGGATACGCACCAGCATGTCGGCGATCGGATCGGTCATGCTCATCGAGGTCTCCTTACCAGCTCGCCTTGATGACGCCGGGCACCTCGCCCCGCAGGGCGAGCTCGCGCAGCTTGTTGCGCCCCAGGCCGAACTTGCGATAGACGCCGCGCGGGCGTCCCGTCATCGCGCAGCGGTTGCGCAGGCGCACGGGCGAGGCGTCGCGCGGCAGCTTCTGCAGCTTCGCGCGCGCGATCTCCTTCGCCTCGTCCGAGGCGCGGGGGTCGTAGATCACCTCGAGCAGCTCCAGGCGCTTCGCCTTGAACTTCTCCACCGTCTTGCGCCGCTTCTGTTCCCGGAGCTTGAGTGCGAGCTTGGCCATGGGTCTCTTTCAGTTTCTGAAGGGGAAGCGGAACGCGCCGAGGAGCGCGCGCGCCTCGTCGTCCGTCTTCGCCGTGGTTGTGATGGCGATGTTCATTCCCCGCAGCGCGTCGATCTTGTCGTACTCGATCTCGGGGAAGATGATCTGCTCCTTGATGCCGAGGTTGTAGTTGCCCTGCCCGTCGAAGGCGCGGGCCGACACGCCGCGGAAATCGCGGATGCGCGGGATCGCGATGTTGACCAGGCGGTCGAGGAACTCGTACATCCGGGCGCCGCGCAGCGTCACCATGCAGCCGATCGGGAAGCCGGCGCGCACCTTGAAGTTGGCGATCGACTTGCGCGCCTTCGTCACCACCGGCTTCTGGCCGGCGATCCGGGCCATGTCGGCCACCGCGTTGTCGAGGATCTTCCGGTCGGCGGTCGTCTCGCCCACGCCCATGTTGAGCGTGATCTTGCGGATGCGCGGCACCTGCATGACCGTCTTGTAGCCGAACTTCTGCATGAGATCCGGCACGACCTTCTCGCGGTAGAGCACGGCGAGCCGCGGCGGGGGCCCTTTCTGCTCGGGGCCGCCGGCGGGCGCTGCGGCCTGCTTGGCCGCCGCCTCCTTGCGCGACGCCTTTGCCGGCTTCGCCTGCACCTGCTTGTCCTGCTTGGGTTTTGCTTCCTTTTCCTTGGCCATGGGCTAGCTTCTCGCGGTTACCTTAGGCTTCGACCTGCTCGCCGTTCGCCTTGAAGACGCGCACCTTGCGACCGTCCTGCAGCGTCTTGATGCCGACGCGGTCGCCCTTCTTCGCGGCGGGATTGAAGAGCGCCACGTTGGAGACGTGGATCGGCTTGTCGAGGTCGACGATGCCGCCCGTCACGCCCTTCATCGGATTGGGGCGCTGGTGCTTCTTCACCCGGTTCACGCCCTCGACGACGACGCGGTCGGCGCCCACGCGCCGCAGCACCGTGCCGCGCTTGCCCTTGTCGCGGCCGGCGATCACCACCACCTCGTCACCTTTGCGAATGCGTTGCATCTCGGATTCCGTCTGGTTCGCGTTGGAGGATCGTTAGAGAACTTCGGGCGCGAGCGACACGATCTTCATGAACTGCTCGGTGCGCAGCTCACGCGTCACCGGGCCGAAGATGCGGGTGCCGATCGGCTCGAGCTTGGCGCTGAGGAGCACGGCCGCATTGTGGTCGAAGCGGATGAGCGAGCCGTCGGCGCGGCGAACGCCCTTGGCGGTGCGCACCACGACCGCGTGGTAGATCTCGCCCTTCTTCACGCGCCCGCGCGGCGCAGCGTCCTTGACGCTCACCTTGATGACATCGCCGATCGAGGCGTAGCGCCGCTTCGAGCCGCCGAGCACCTTGATGCACATCACCGAGCGCGCGCCGGTGTTGTCGGCGACGTCCAATACGGACTGCATCTGAATCATTGTTGTTTCTCCACTCCAACTTGCACCGCCAGGCGGTGCAGTTTTGGATCCCGTCCGGGTCTAGGCCGGCCGCGCGGCTTTGCCGGGCCGGCCAGAAAAACGTAAGGGCGGGATTTTAGACGCCCTTCGATTTCTCCACAAGCCTCGTGACGCGCCAGGACTTCGTCCGCGACACGGGGCGGCACTCCGCGATCTCCACCAGGTCGCCGTCGGCGTACTCGCCGGCCTCGACGTGGGCGTGGTACTTGCGCGAGCGCGTGATGGTCTTGCCCATGAGCGGGTCGCGCACGCGCCGATCGACGCGCACGACCACGGTCTTGCGCATCTTGGTGCTCGTCACCCGCCCGATCAGCTTGCGCTGCGTCTTCGTCGGGACGGCTGCTTTCTGCTCCGGGGCCTGCCCGGCGGCGGCGGCGTTCATCTGGCGGCCTTCTCCTTCATGACGGTGCGCACCCGCGCGATGTCGCGGCGCACCTTCTTCAGTTGGCTGGTGTTGCTCAATTGCTGGGTGGCGATCTGCATCCGCAGGCCGAACTGCGCCCGCAGCAGCCCTTCCAGCTCCTTCTGCAGGTCCTCGCCGCTCTTGGCGCGAAGCTCGCTCGCTTTCATGTCGTGCGTCCTGTGGCGGAGGGGGTCAGGCGCCCAGCATGCGCTGGACGACCACGGTGCGGAACGGCAGCTTGGCGGCCGCGAGCGCGAACGCCTCCCGCGCGAGCGCCTCGGTGACGCCGTCCATCTCGAAGAGCACCTTGCCGGGCTGGATCTCCGCGACGAAGTACTCGGGGTTGCCCTTGCCGTTGCCCATGCGCACCTCGGCGGGCTTGGTCGAGATCGGCTTGTCCGGGAAGACCCGGATCCAGATGCGCCCGCCGCGCTTGATGTGGCGGGACATCGCGCGCCGGGCAGCCTCGAGCTGGCGCGCCGTCAGGCGGCCCCGGCTCAGCGCTTTCAGCCCGTGCTCGCCGAAGGACACCTTGTTGCCGCGCGTGGCGATGCCCGTGTTGCGGCCCTTGTGCTGCTTGCGGTACTTGGTTCTTGCCGGTTGAAGCATGGCTACTCCTTGGTCTCGCCTTCAGGCTTGTCGGCCGGCTTCTCGCCCTCGGGCTCCTTGGCCACCTTGCGGGTCGCCTTCTTGACGGTCGTCTTGGGAGCCGCCGCGCCCTCCTTCTTCGGCCTCGCATCGGCGCGCGGCTTCGCCGGCGGCCGCTTGCCCGCCTTCGGCGCCGGCTTCTTGGCGCGCTTCGGCTCCGCCGGCGCCTCGGCCGGCGCCGGTGCGCCGGCGGCGCCCGCCGCGGCGCCCTGGGCGTCCGCCTTCGAGAGCACCTCGCCCTTGTAGACCCACACCTTGATGCCGATCACGCCGTAGGTCGTCTTCGCCTCGCCGAGGCCGTAGTCGATGTCGGCGCGCAGCGTGTGCAGCGGCACCCGGCCCTCGCGGTACCACTCGGTGCGCGCGATCTCGATGCCGTTCAGCCGTCCGGCGCTCATGATCTTGATGCCCTGCGCCCCCAGGCGCATGGCGTTCTGCATCGCGCGCTTCATGGCGCGGCGGAACATGATGCGCTTCTCGAGCTGCTGGGCGATGGAGTCGGCGATGAGCTGCGCGTCGATCTCCGGCTTGCGGATCTCCTCGATGTTGACGTGCACCTGCTGCACGCCCATCAGCTTCCTCAGCTCGGCCTTGAGCGACTCGATCTCCTCGCCCTTCTTGCCGATCACGACCCCGGGCCGGGCGGAGAAGATGGTGATGCGGGCGTCCTTTGCCGGGCGCTCGATGAGCACGCGCCCGACCGAGGCGTGCGCGAGCTTGCGCTTGAGGTACTCGCGCACCTTGATGTCCTCGGCGAGCATCGGCGCGAAGTTGCGGCTGTTCGCGTACCAGCGCGAGCTCCAGTTCCGGTTGACGGCGAGCCTGAATCCGACGGGGTTGATTTTCTGACCCATGAGCTTTCCTCAGTCGCCTACCGTGATGAAGATGTGGCAGGTCTGCTTGGTGACGCGGTTGCCGCGCCCCTTGGCGCGGGCCTGGAAGCGCTTCAGGAACATGCCGCGCTCCACGTGGATGGTCTTCACCTTCAGCGTGTCGATGTCCGCGCCGTCGTTGTGCTCGGCGTTGGCGATGGCCGACTCGAGCACCTTGCGCACGATGGCGGCCCCCTTCTTCGGCGTGAAGGCGAGGATGTTGATCGCCTGGTCGACGGGCTTGCCGCGGATCAGGTCCGCGACCAGCCGGCCCTTCTGGGCGGAGAGCCGCGCGCCGCGGAGAATTGCCTTGGTTTCCATCGCCTGCTCCTTACTTCGGCGCCGCCGGGGCCGCCGGCTTGACGGCCTGGTCGGTGCGCTTGCCCGCCGCCGAGTGGCCCTTGAAGGTGCGCGTGATCGCGAACTCGCCGAGCTTGTGCCCGACCATGTTCTCGGTGACGTACACGGGAATGTGCTGCTTGCCGTTGTGCACGGCGATCGTCAGGCCGACGAAGTCGGGCACGATCGTCGAGCGGCGCGACCAGGTCTTGATCGGGCGCTTGTCGTTGGTGCTGCGGGCCTTCTCGACCTTGGCCATGAGGTGGAGGTCGACGAACGGTCCCTTCTTGATTGAGCGTGCCATGTGCGGCCTTCCTTATTTCACTCGCCGGTCGCGCACGATCATGGACTGCGTGCGCTTGTTGCGGCGGGTCTTGAAGCCCTTGGTCTGCAGTCCCCAGGGCGATACCGGGGGCTGCGCCGCCGCGGTGCGGCCCTCGCCGCCGCCGTGCGGGTGGTCGATGGGGTTCATCGCCACGCCGCGCACCGTCGGGCGCACGCCGCGCCAGCGCTTGCGGCCTGCCTTGCCGATGGACTCGAGGTTGTGCTCGTTGTTTCCGACCTCGCCGATGGTCGCGCGGCAGTCGACGTGCACCTTGCGGATCTCGCCGGAGCGCAGGCGAAGCTGTGCGTGCGAGCCCTCGCGGGCGAGGAGCTGCGCGCCCGCGCCCGCGGAGCGGGCGAGCTGCGCGCCCTTGCCCGGGAGCATCTCGATGCAGTGGATCGTCGTGCCCACGGGAATGTTGCGAAGGGGCAGCGCGTTGCCCGGCCTGATCGGCGCCTCGGACCCCGACAGGAGCTGGGTGCCGACCGGCACCCCCTTGGGCGCGATCACGTAGCGGCGCTCGCCGTCGGCGTAGAGCAGCAGCGCGAGGTGCGCGCTGCGGTTCGGGTCGTACTCGATGCGCTCGACGCGGGCCGGGATGCCGTCCTTGTTGCGGCGGAAGTCGACGATCCGGTAGTGCTGCTTGTGGCCGCCGCCCTTGTGCCGCATCGTGATGCGGCCGTGGTTGTTGCGGCCGTTGGCCTTCGACTGGCGCCGCAGGAGGGCCCAGTGCGGCTCTCCCTTGTGCAGCTCCGGGGTAACGACCTTGACCAGCGCCCTGCGGCCCGGCGAGGTCGGCTTGACTTTGACGAGTGGCATGGGCGTCTACCTATTCCGTCGCGGCGAAGTTGATTTCCTGGCCTTCGGCGAGCCGCACGTAGGCTTTCTTCCAGTTGCGCTTGCGGCCCTCGATGCGGCCGAAGCGGCGCTTCTTGCCGTGGACGTTGGTCACGGTCACGGCGTCGACCTTGGTCTTGAACATGAGCTCGATCGCCGCCTTGATCTCGGGCTTGGTGGCACGGTCGGAGACGCGAAACACGTACTGCCGGTTCCGGTCGGCCACGAACGTGCTCTTCTCCGAGACGACGGGAGCGAGCACCACGTTCATCAGCTGCTCGGCGTTGTACCTCTTGGGCGCGCTCATTTGAGCATCTCCTCCAGCCTGGCGACGGCGCCCCGCGTGAGGAGCACATTGGGAAAGTGCACGAGGGCGAGCGGGCTCGCGTTGCGCACGGACATCACCGCGACGTTGCGAAGATTGCGCGACGAGAGCATGAGGTTCTCGTCCACTTCCTCGGTGATCACCAGCACCTGGTCGAAGCCCATGGACTTCACCTTCTGCGCGAGGAGCTTCGTCTTCGGCTGCTCGACGCTGAACTCGTCGACCACGCGGATGCGGTCCTCGCGGGCGAGCTGCGACAGGATGGACGCCATGCCGGCGCGGTACATCTTGCGGTTCACCTTCTGCGAGAAGTTCTCGTCGGGCGAGTTCGGGAAGATCTTGCCGCCGCCGCGCCACAGCGGGCTCGAGGTCATGCCGGCGCGGGCGCGGCCCGTGCCCTTCTGCCGCCAGGGCTTCTTCGTCGAATGCTTCACCGCGCCGCGATCCTTCTGGGCGCGCGAGCCGACGCGGGCGTTCGCCTGGTAGGCGACCACGATCTGGTGCACGAGCGCCTGGTTGAAGTCGCGGCCGAAGAGCTCGTCGGACGCGTTGAGGGTGCCTGCCGCGCCCTTGTCGTTGACCATTTTCAGTTCCATGGCGCGCGCCTCACTTCTTCGCCGCGGCCTTGGCCGCCGGCTTGCCATCGGCCTTGGGCTTGGCGCCCGGCGAGCCCGCGCGGGCCGGCTTGATGGCCGGACGCACGATGACGTCGCCCCCGCTCGAGCCGGGCACGGCGCCCTTGACGAGCAGGAGCTGCCGCTCGGCGTCGACGCGCACGACCTCGAGGTTGAGCGTGGTGCGGCGCGCGTTGCCCAGATGCCCGGCCATGCGCTTGCCGGGAAAGACGCGGCCCGGATCCTGGTTCTGGCCGGTGGAGCCGGGGCGGTTGTGCGAGATGGAGTTGCCGTGCGTCGCCCGGTTCGAGCCGAAATGGTGGCGCTTGATGACCCCGGCGAAGCCTTTGCCGATCGTCACGCCCTGAACGTCGACCTTCTGCCCGACCTTGAAGATCTCCACGCCGATCTTGCCGCCGACCTTCAGCTCGGCGAGCTCCTCGGGCCCCGCGCGGAACTCGCGCAGCACGCGGCCCGCCTCCACGGCGGCCTTGGCGAGGTGCCCGGCTAGGGGCTTGCGCACGCGGCTCGGCCGCCGCTTGCCGAAGGCGACCTGCACGGCGCCATAGCCGTCGCTCTCGACGCTCTTGATCTGGGTGATGCGGTTGTCGGACACGTCAAGCACCGTGACGGGGAGCGTCGCTCCGTCGTCCGTGAAGATGCGCGTCATGCCGACCTTGCGGCCGACCAGTCCTATCGTCATACCTTCCTCTTCTCATTTGTCCCCGCCTGCGCGGGGATGCCGGCTTCAATTGGCCAGCCCTTCACCTATTGCTTCGACTACTGAACCTTGATCTCCACGTCCACGCCGGCCGGAAGATCCAGCTTCATCAGCGCGTCCACCGTCTTGTCGGTGGGATCGATGATGTCCATCAGCCGCATGTGCGTGCGGATCTCGAGCTGGTCGCGGGAGGCCTTGTCGATGTGCGGCGAGCGCAGCAGGTCGAAGCGCTGCTTGCGTGTCGGCAAGGGCACCGGCCCGCGAACCACGGCGCCGGTCCTTTTCGCCGTATCGACGATCTCGAGCGCCGACTGGTCGATCAGCCGGTAGTCGAACGCCTTGAGACGGATACGGATTTTCTGGCTTTGCATGTCGGCTTCTGGCCTCGTTACGTTTCGCGCGCTACTCGACGATCTTGGCGACGACGCCGGCGCCGACGGTCTTGCCGCCCTCGC
>CAYWSG010000005.1:0-86609 GCA_964461055.1 uncultured Enterobacteriaceae bacterium
GATAATCCGCGCCGTGAAGCGCCTGCTCGTCCTTGAGCTGAACGAGGTCAACTTCGAGTTCGTCGAGCACTACGCCCGGCGCGGCGAGCTGCCGACGTTCGCCCGCCTCATCGCCGAGCACGGCTATGCGCGCACGAGCTCCGAGACGGCGTACGAGCGCATCGAGCCGTGGATCCAGTGGTTCACGGTGCACACCGGCCTGCCGTACGAGCAGCACGGCGTTTTCCGGCTCGGCGACGGGCCGAAGGCGGGCGCGCGCCAGATCTGGGAGGAGCTCGCGCAGCGCGGCCTCAAGGTCGGCGCCTTCTCCCCCATGAACGCCGGCAATGCGGTTCCCGAAGCGGCGTTCTTCGTGCCCGATCCGTGGACGCGCACCCGGGTTGCCGCGCCGGCGCTCATGCAGCGCGCCTACGAGGCGATCTGCCAGGCGGTCGGCGACAACGCGCAGGGCCGCCTCGAGGCCCGCTCGGCCGCGCAGCTCGCTCTCGGGCTTCTCGTCTACTCCAATCCGCGCCACTGGCCGCAGTACGCGCGCCTCGCCTTCGCCGGCCTCAAGCGCCGCTGGGCGCGGGCCGTCTTCCTCGACCGCTTTCTCGCCGACTGCTTCGTCCGCCTTTACCGCAGGTCGCGCCCCGACTTCGCCACGCTCTTCCTGAACGGCGCGGCGCATCTCCAGCACCACTACCTCTTCAACTCGGCCGCCTACCGCGGCCCGCACCGCAACCCGCCCTGGTACCTGCCGGCCGGCATGGATCCGCTCCTCGAGATCTACCGGCTCTACGACCGGATCGTGGCCGAGTGCCTGGCGCTCGACCCGCGCCTGCGGATCATGATCGCGACCGGACTGCACCAGGATCCGGTCGACGAGCCGGTCTTCTACTGGCGGCTGCGCGACCACGCGGCATTCCTCAGGACGCTGGGGTGCAGCTTCCAGGCGGTGGAGCCGCGCATGTCGCGCGACTTCCTCGTGGCCTGCGCCGATGCCGAGAGCGCCGCGCGCACGCAGGCGACGCTCGCCTCCGGACGCGGGCCGGAAGGCGAGCCGCTCTTCGAGGTCGACAATCGCGGCACGAGCCTCTTCGTCACGCTTTCGTACCCGCACGAGATCGGCCGCGGCTTCCGTGCAGCGTTCGCGGAGCTCGCCATCGACGACCTGAGCGAGCACGTCGTCTTCGTCGCGATCAAGAACGGCCGGCACAACGGCATCGGCTATTTCCTCGACACCGGCGCGCGCTCGGCGCGCGAGGCGGAGCCCATTCCCCTCGCCGAGCTCTGGAGCCGCATGGTCGCGGCGCTCTAGCGATGCGAGATCTCTTCCCGCTCGAGCCAAACCGGGTGCTTTTCTTCACCCTCGCGGCGTTCGGCGTGTCGGCGCTCGCGTGCCGGGTCTTCGCCGACGTGGCGGTGCGCATCGGGCTCGTCGACGAGCCGGGCGGGCGCAAGCACCACGAGGGGGCGATTCCGCTCACGGGAGGCATCGCCATCTACGCGGGCTTCGCCGCCGCGGCGCTCGGCTCCGAGCTCGTCACGGGGCCCACGCTTGCGCTCGTGGTGGCCTCGGGCGTGCTCATCATCGGCGGCGCCGCCGACGACATGCACGACATCACCGCGCGGTCCAAGTTCATGCTCGAGCTGATCGCCGCCCTTTTCATGACCTCGTGGGCCGGCGTCTACGTCGCGAAGCTCGGCAACCTGTTCGGCTTCGGCCCCGTCAACCTGTACGACTGGGCCATCCCCTTCTCGGTGGTCTGCGCGCTCGGCGTGATGAACGCCATCAACATGCTGGACGGCCTGGACGGCGCCGCGGGCGGCACGTCGCTCGTCGCGGCCGCCTGGCTTGCGCTGGCGGCCGGGCTCCAGGGCCTCGGCACGCGGGCGCTCCTGCTGCTCCTTCTCTGCGGCGCCATCGCGGGCTTCCTCGCCTGGAACCTTCGCGTCCCGCCGCTTCGCCGCCAGGCGCGCGTCTTCATGGGCGATGCCGGGAGCCTCATGCTCGGCTTCGCGCTCTGCTGGTTCTGCATCGACCTCACGCAGGGCGCGGGACGGACGCTGCCGCCCATCGTCTGCGTGTGGATCCTCGCGGTGCCGCTCCTCGACATGGCGCGCGTCATGTTCGAGCGACTGCGGCGCCGCCAGGACCTCTTCGATGCCGACCGCGAGCACCTCCACCACTTCCTGCTCGCCCGGGGGCTTTCGCACCACCACGCGGCGCTCGCCATGATCGGGCTTTCGGCCCTGACCGGCGCGATCGGCATCGGCGCCTGGCGCCTCGGCGTGCCCGAGAGCCTGCTCACCTACCTTTTCTTCGCCGTCCTCGTGGCCATCCTGTTTGCCGGCACCGGCCGGCCGAGGGCCGAGTGAAGCTCACGGTCTGCCTGCTCACCTACAACTCCCAGCGCCTCCTCGAGGAGGTCCTCGCGCCGCTTCGGCGCATCGCCGACGAGTTCATCGTCCTCGATTCCGGCAGCACCGACGGCACGCTCGAGATCCTCGCGAGGCACGGGCTCTCGCCGATCCACCGGCCCTACCGCACGCATGCCGACGCGATGAACCACGCGGTGTCGCTCGCGGCAAACGACTGGGTGCTCTGCGTGGACAGCGACGAAATCCTCGATTCCGATACCCTGGCGGAAATCGGCAAGCTGAAGGCCGGTCCGGAGCCCGACCCCTACACGGGCTTTCGCATCAGCCGGTACTGGCACGTCCTCGGCCGCGAGGTCCGCGCCATCTATCCCGTCTCGTCTCCCGATTACCCGGTGCGCCTCTTCAATCGCACCCGGGTGCGCTTCAACGATGCTCCGGTGGACGACAAGCCGTTCGGCTTCCGCAAGTCGGTCATCCTTCGCGGCCGCGTGCGCCACGACACCTTCCACACGCTGGACGAGATTTTCAGCAAGCTGAACGGCTATACCTCGCGCCTTGTGCGCTACTCGCACGTGACGCCCTCGCTCAGTCGCGCCTTCCTGAGCGGCTTCTTCGCGTTCCTCAAGTGGTACCTGCGCAAGGGCAGCTGGCGCGACGGCCGGGTCGGCGTCGTCGCGGCGGTCTATGCCGGCCTCTACAGCTTCCTCAAGTATTTCAAGGCGTGGTACTGGAAGCACGCCTGACCGGCCCGGACGCCTCGGCGGCGAACTGGAGGCTGTGCAGGCGGGCGTAGGCGCCGCCCAGCGCAAGGAGCTCGGCGTGGCGGCCCCGCTCCACGATCCTGCCCTCCTCCAGCACGACGATGCAGTCGGCCCGCTCGATGGTGGAAAGCCGGTGTGCGATGACGATCGTGGTGCGCCCGCGCATCAGCTCGTCGAGCGCCGCCTGCACGAGCCGCTCCGACTCCGAGTCGAGCGCCGAGGTGGCCTCGTCGAGAATCAGCACCGGCGCATTCTTGAGGATCGCGCGCGCGATGGCGAGCCGCTGGCGCTGCCCGCCGGAGAGCCGCAGGCCGTTCTCCCCGATGAGCGTATTGAGCCCCTCCGGCATCGTTCGGATGAACTCCAGGGCATGCGCCGCCTCCGCCGCGGCGACGACCTCCGCCTCGCTCGCGCCTCCCATCCGGCCATAGGCGATGTTGGCGTACACGGAGTCGTTGAAAAGCACGATCTCCTGGCTGACGAGCGCGATGTTCGCGCGCAGGCTCTCGAGCGTCAGCGTCTGGATGTCGTGCCCGTCGAGCAGGATCCGCCCGGCGCTCGGCGCGTAGAACCGGGGCAGCAGGTTGACGAGCGTGGTCTTGCCGCCGCCCGAGCCGCCGACGAGGGCCAGCGTCTCGCCGGGCCTGATCTCCAGGTCCACGTCGACGAGGGCCGGCGTGGTGCGCGTCGGGTAGGTGAAGCTCACCCGCTCGTAGACGATGTGCCCCCTGGCGCGGGGGAGCTCGACCGAGCCGCGGTCTTCCTCGACCGGATTGTCGATGACGCCGAAGACGCTTTCCGCGGCCGCGAGGCCGCCCTGCAGCGCCACGTTCACGTCGGTGAGGCGCTTCAGCGGCGCGAGAAGGAGGAGCATGGCCGTCAGGAACGAGGCGAACTCGCCCACGGTGGTCCGGTCCACGAGCGCGTCCTGCATCGCGATGTAGACGATGACGGCGAGCGCGAACGCCGTGAGCACGTGCGTGATCGGGGTGGTGAGCGCCGCCGAGATGCTCTTTCGCATCTGGAAGCCGCGCAGCACCTGCGCCGCCTTCTGGAACCGGCGCGACTCGTACTCCTGGCCGCCGAAGACCTTGACGACCTTGTGAGACTCGATGGTCTCCTGCAGCACGTGCACGAGGTCGCCGGTCGAGCGCTGCACGCCCCGTGACATGGCGCGCAGGCGCATGGAGATGCGGCGCACCGCCCAGGCGATGGGCGGGATGACCGCCAGGGCGACCAGCGTGAGCTTCCAGTTGAGGTAGAGGAGCCAGGCGAGAAGGCCGATCACTGCGATGGAGTCCTTCACGAGCACGGTGACCGCCGTGGTGGCCGCGGTCGTCACGCCGGTCACGTCGTAGGCGACCTTGGAAAGGAGCCGCCCGGAGGTCTGGTCGTCGATGGACTGCGCCGGAAAGCGGACCAGGCGGGCGAACATGGCCGAGCGGAGCTCGAGCACGACCCGGTGCGACACCCAGGTGATGCAATAGGAGGAGAAAAAACCGAGCAGGCCGCGCAGCACGAAGATGCCGACGATGGCCGCTGCGAAGAGCGCGGGCGGTGCGGTGGTCGCGCCATTGCGCGCAAAGCCGCCGTCGAGCAGCGGCTTGATGAGCGCGGGAAAGAGCGGCTCGGTGGCCGCCGTGGCGATCATGCCGACGATGGCGAGCGCAAACACGCGCGCATGCGGCCGCACGTAGGAGAGCAGCCGGAAATACAGTGCGCCGCTACGCTGGCTCATGCGCTATGTCCCGATAAAGTCCGGCGAGCCGGCTCGCCATGGCGTCGAGGCCGAAGCGCTCCGCCACGTTTCGGGCGAGGCGCGGCGCCTCGCCGCCTCGCACCAGGTGGTCCGCCTCGTACATGAGCCGGGCGATGCCGTCGGGGTCGTCCGGCCGGCACACCCATCCGGCGCCTTCCTCCATGATCTCGGCGGCGCCGGTGTGCGAGCTGACGATGCAGGGCAGCCCCATCGCGAGCGCCTCGAGTGCGGTGTTGGGAAACGGGTCGTAGCGCGAGGGAAGAATAAGGCAATCGGCGGCGGCGTAGAGCGGCCGCACGTCGTCGCGCGCGCCGAGGAAGCGAACGCGCGCGGCGAGTCCGGCGCGCTCGGCCTGGCGCTCGAAGCGCCGCGCCGCCCGGTCGCGGCCCACCACCGCGAGCCAGAACGCGGGATTGCGGGCGCGCGCGAGCGCGGCGATGGCGGCCTGCAGCCCCTTGCGGGCAAACCCGGAGCCGACGAAGAGGAACACCATGTCGCGCGGGCTGCAGCCGAGCTCGGCGCGCGCCGGGCCGCGCAGGCTCTCGCGCAGGCGCGGATGGAAATGCTCGAGGTCCACGCCGCTGTAGACGAGATGGAGCTTGCGCGGATCGACGCGGAACGCGCGCCGGATCTCGTCGAGCACCATGCGCGAGTTGCAGATGACCGCGCGCAGGCGCGGATGCTCGAACATTTCGCGCTCGGCCGCGCAGACGTAGCGATGGTACGGATTGAGGGCGATGGCGAGCGATTCGAGCCACGACGTCGCGCGGCGGATCTCGAGCCAGCGCCGGTGCACGCCGTCGCCCGCCCGATAGACGTCGCAGCCGGGAATCCGCTCGTGCGATTGCACGACGTCGAAGGCCTCCCGGCGCCACGCGGCGCGCGCGGCGCGCGCGAACGACCAGTCGCGCCACAAATTGCCGACGTAGAACGGATCGACGCGCAGAACGCGCCGGGCCCCCCAGCCCTCGGCGCGGCGTGCGATCAGCGTGACCTCGGCGCCCGCCTGCTCGAGGGCAGGCAGCGCGCGGGCGACAATGCGCTCGGCGCCGCCGTACGGGTTGTAGCGCTGGCGGACGAGGCCGATGCGAAGCTTCTGCGCGATGGGCGTAGATTCGCTCATGGGCCAGGTTCGCCTATGGGAACGGCCGGGGTCTGAAACAATTCGCGGCTATACTCGCCTGCACGCGGGGTTTTCTTTTAGAAAACAAAGGATTTTATTCGATTCGGCCCAAGCCGATTCGGCACGCTCATGGCGCTTTATCCGGTGATCCTCTGCGGCGGCTCGGGCACCCGCCTGTGGCCGCTCTCGCGCACGCTGCTGCCCAAGCAGTTCCTGTCACTCGCGAGCACGCGCTCGATGTTCCAGGACACCGCGGCGCGGCTGGCGGCGCTCCCCGAGGCGAAAGCCCCGGTCGTCGTCTCCCACATGGAACACCGCTTCCTCGCGCGCGAGCAGCTTCGCGAGGCAGGCCTCGAGCCGAGCTTGCATCTGCTCGAGCCGGTCGGTCGCAACACTGCGCCGGCCATCGCCGCGGCCGCCCTTTGCCTGTCACGCAAGGATCCGGAGGCCATGCTCCTCGTCGCGCCTTCGGACCACGTGATCCGGGAGCCGAAGGCCTTCGCCGACGCCGTGCAGCGTGCCGCCACGCTGGCGGCCCGGGGCAGGCTCGTCACCTTCGGGGTGGTGCCCACGCACCCCGCCACCGGCTACGGCTACATCCTGCCCGGAGAAGCGGAATCCGCCGTAAGCGAAGCGTTCGCCATCGATTCGTTCGTCGAGAAGCCGGTCGAGGCGAAGGCGCGCGAGTACATGGCGCATGGCGCCTACTGGAACAGCGGCATGTTCCTCTTCCGGGCGTCGCGCTACCTCGAGGAGCTGCGCCGCTTCCGCCCGGACATCGCGCAGGCCGTGAACCTGGCGGTGGACGAGGCCGCGCCCGACCTCGACTTCGTGCGGCTCGACCCCCAGGCATTCTCGGGCTGTCCATCACAGTCGGTCGACTATGCAGTCATGGAGCGCACGGAGGACGCCGCCGTGGTGGCGGCTCGCTTCGAATGGAACGACGTGGGCTCCTGGCGCTCGCTCTGGACGCTGGGGGAGAAGGACGCGGCCGGAAACTCGCAGCTCGGCGACGTCATCCTCGAGGACGCGAGCGGCTGCTACGTGCGCGCCGAGAGCCGCCTCGTGGCCGCGCTGGGCGTCGAGAACCTGGTCATCGTGGAAACGGGCGACGCCGTGCTCGTCGCCCACAAGGACAAGGCCGAAGACGTCAAGGGCGTGGTCGAGCAGCTCAAGGCCCGCGACCGGCCGGAGCAGGCCTCGCACGACCGCGTCTATCGCCCCTGGGGCTACTACGAGAGCATCGACGCAGGCGCGGCCTACCAGGTCAAGCGGCTGATGCTGAAGAAAGGCGCGCGCATCTCCCTGCAGCGCCACCGCCGGCGCGCCGAGCACTGGGTGGTCGTCGCCGGAAAAGCCCGCGTCACGCGCGGCGACGAGCAGGTCGTGCTCGGCCCCAACCAGTCCACCTTCATACCGCTCGGCACCATTCATCGCCTCGAGAACGTCGGCGAGGAGCCGCTCTTCGTGGTCGAGGTGCAGTCGGGCGACTATCTCGGCGAGGACGACATCGAGCGCTTCGACGACGACTACAAGCGGGCTTGAGAGAGCCGAGGAGGAACGATGGATCTTGCCAGGTACTACGCAGAGGAGCTCGCAGAGCACGCCCTGGTCGTGCAGGAAACGGGACGCGTGCTGCGCGAGCCGTTCGAGGCGCTGGTCCGCTGCTGCCAGGACGCCCTGAGGAACGGCGGCAAGCTGCTTTTCTTCGGCAACGGCGGCAGCGCGGCCGACGCCCAGCATCTCGCCACCGAGCTGACGGTGCGATACAAGACCAATCGCAAGGCGCTCGCCGCGCTCGCGCTCACCACCGACACTTCAGCCCTCACGGCGATCGGCAACGACTTCGGCTTCGACGAGCTGTTCGCCCGCCAGATCGAGGCGCTCGGGAAGCCCGGCGACGTGGCGATCGCGATCACCACCTCCGGCCGCAGCCCCAACATCCTCAAGGCCTTGAACCAGGCGAAGGCCATGGGCCTCGTCGCCGCCGCGCTCGGAGGCAAGGGCGGCGGCGGTCTCGTGGGGCTCGCCGACCCGCTGCTCGTGGTGCCCTCCGACACGACCGCGCGCATCCAGGAGATGCACATCACGCTCGGGCAGATGCTCTGCGGCGCGCTCGAGGTCGAGCTCGGCCTCGTGCAAGCCTGAAGCGCTCGTTTCCGCCTTCTAGAAGCTGGACGGGTGGTCAGGGCAGGCGAACTTCTGCGCTGACGTAGTAGGCCCGGCCGGGCAACGGATAGACGTTGGCGAGGTCGGTGGTATTGCTGCTCACCGCGTATGCGAAGTATTCCTTGTCGAGGACATTGTTGACCGAGAAGGCAAGCCGTCCCCACGCAAATTCCTGAGCAAGCTTGGCATCCACCGTGCCGTAGCCCGGGATGCGGCGGGGAAAGAGATTGCGCTCGTCGTTGTCCATGTGCTGGCTGCTCACCGCCGTCGCGAGCACCGAGAGATGGGTGCGTCCGACGATGCGCCATTGCACTCCGAGGTCGAGCTTGTGCCGCGGCACGAGCGGTACCCGGCGCCCCGCAATGGATCCTCCCGTGCCCGGCGCGAAGCCCTCGAGCGTTCCTTCGCGGAAGCGGGCATCGGTGTACGCGTACGCCGCCGTCAGGCGCAGCGTCTGCGCCGCCTGCCATGCCGCCTCGAGCTCGAGGCCCTCGCGCCGCGAGGGCGGCAGGTTGACGTTGTCGAAGGCCAGCGGATTGAGGTGGATCTCGTCGGTTGCGTCCGTCCGGAAGAGCGCGGCGCGCACGGCATGGCCACCGCTGCGCCATTCCGCGCCCACTTCGTAGGTCCGGGCGTGCTGCGGCTCGAGGAGGTCGAAGACCTGCGTGAACGTTGCGGGCGAGAACTCGTAGATCTCGTCGACATTCGCAAAGCGGAAGCTGCGGTTCGCACGAGCGAAAAACGCGACCGCGCGAAGCGGCGACCAGCGCCCGCCGAGCTCCCAGGCGTGCTGCTTCTGCGTTTCCTTCAGCGCCGGCGCCTCGGTGCAGAAGAAGCATGCCGGCGATGTCGGGTCCGCGTCGTCGCGCGCCCGGTAGCGCGCCTTCTCGTGCCGGTAGCCCAGCGTGAGATCCACGGAAGGCGTCACCTGCACGAGGTCCTGCACGTAAATGCCCCGCGTGTCGTGATCCACGTGCAGCCGATTCGCCGGCCGATCATGGTTCTGCGGCCGGTCCGCCCGGCGCGAGCCGTAGCGCCACTCGCGCAGGTCCACCCCCACGGTGATCCGGTGCCGGGTGCCGGCGACCTCGAGCGGCACGCGCACGCGCGGCGAGAGGGACCAGAGCTCGAGGTCGTCCGCCTGATAGCGGAAGAACGGCTCGTTGAAGATGCGCGCATCCTTGTCCCGATAGTCGAGCGCGAGCGAGACCTCCGCTTCGCCGAAGCGCTGGGAGAGCTCGAGGCCGGCGCGGCGGCCATCGCGGCTCGCGAAGTCGTTGGGGGTCGCCGTGCCGCGGCGATCGGTGTCGACCTCGTCCAGGCCGATGGAGGGTTGCACGCGCCGTACGCCGGGTAGCCTGAGCTCCTGCTCGTCGGTGCCGAAGTGCAGGTCGAGGGCGCCTTCCCCGAGCGCCCAACGGAGGTTGACGTCGGCGTTTCGCTGCTCGTTGCGGTTGTTGTCGCGGTAGCCGTCGGAATCGAACCCGTACAGCGAAGCGTTGATGCCGAGCCGCTCGCCGGAGTACGCGCCGTAGAGCCGGCCCTCCAGGGTGTCGAAGGTGCCGGCGCGACCGTAAGCCTCGAACGCCGGGCCTCGCTTGAGCGGCGAGCGCGTGATGATATTGACCACGCCGGCGGAGGCGGCGTCGCCGTAGAGCACGGCGCCCGAGCCCCGCACGATCTCGATGCGCTCGATCGAGGCGAGCGGCACCGAGGACCACTGCACGCTGGAGAGGTCGAGGTCGCTCAGGCGCCGGCCGTCGAGCAGCACGAGCGTGTTCTGCGGCCCCGTGGCGCCGAACCCGCGGAGGTCGACCGAGGTGACCGCCGCGTTGTTGCCGTACAGGTCGCGCATGGTGATGCCGACCTGGCCGGCGAGGAGCTCGGGCAGCGTCCTCGCTGCGCTCCTTCGAATGTCCTCTTCGGTGAGGACGGTCGTGCTCGCCGGCAGGCGGCGCACGTCCTCGGGAAAGCGCGTCGCCTCGACTACGACGGCGTCCTCCCGGGAGTCTTCCTGGGAATAGGCGAGCGAGGCGGCGCCGACGAGCAGCGCGGCCGCAGTGCGAAGCAGGAAACGGTGCATGGAACCTCCCTGGCGTCATCCCCGACGCCGCGATGGTTGAGAAGGCTTCCAGGCCGGTCTCCGGACTCGCGAGCCGGGCCGCGCGCCAGCGCGGCCCTGCGCCCTCCTCCTTCCCACCGCTACCTTGCGGCAGTGGATGCGTGGAGGGCCCTTTTGTCTCGCCTACCGTTGCGGGGGCAGTAGAGGCCTTGCACCGTGCGATGCGCACCTCTTTCCCGAACACCTGGCAGCGGCCGCTATCATAAACCGATGCGGCTCCCGCGCCCGGCCCGCCTCCTGGTGTTTCTCATCCTGTCTCTTCCGGGCCTCGCCGCGAGCGACGTCGCAGTCAGAGACGACTACGGGAAAGTCGTCGAGCTGCAGGCGCCGGCCCGGCGCATCGTGAGCCTCTCGCCTCATCTGACGGAGCTCGCCTATGCCGCGGGCGCGGGCACGCGCCTGGTGGGCGCCATCGAGCACAGCAACTTCCCCCCCGAGGCGCGCGCGCTTCCGCGCGTCGGAAGCGAGGCGGGAATCGATCTGGAAGCGGTGCTCGCGTTGCGGCCCGATCTCGTCATCGCCTGGCCGAACGCAGGCAGCAGGAAGGCCGTCGAGCGGCTTGCCGGCTTCGGCGTCCCGGTGTTTCGCTCCGAGCCCCGGGCGCTCGAGGACATCGCGACGACCCTCGAGCGGCTTGGCGCTCTCGCGGGCACAGAGGGGACCGCAAGCGCCGCCGCCCAAGCGTTTCGGGAACGGGCAAGCGCTCTGCGGGCGACCTATGCGCAACGGCCGAAGGTGCGGGTCTTCTACCAGGTGTGGGACCGCCCGCTCGTCACGGTGAACGGCGATCACGTCATCAGCAAGGTCATCGCCCTCTGCGGCGGCGCCAATGTCTTCGCGCACCTTCCGGGGATTGCGCCGCAGATCGACCGCGAGGCCGTGCTGAGGGCCGATCCCGAGGCCATTGTCGCGAGCGGTCCGGACGGGGAGCGTCCTGCCTGGCTCGACGCGTGGCGGTCCCTGCCCGGGCTTCAGGCCGCGGCTCGCGGCAACCTTTTCACGATCCCGCCGGAGCTCATCCAGCGGCATACGCCGCGCCTCCTCGAAGGGGCCGAACGGCTTTGCCGCCAGCTCGAAGAGGTGCGGACCCGGAGATAATGGAACACATGCAGAATCTCGTCTTACTACTTGACGATATGTAAGTTTTGCAACATAGTGCCCAGGGTCAAGGGGAGAAGCCGTCGCGTGGAAGCCGAGTTCAGCTCGCTGGAGGCCAAGGTGGCGCAGTTCGTGGCGCTCTGCGAGCGCCTGCGCGCCGAGAACAGCGACCTGCGCGAGCAGCTTGCCGCCGCCCGCAGCGACGCCAGGCGCCTGCACGACAAGCTCGACGGCGCCCGCGCGCGGCTCGAAAACCTGATCGCCCGGCTTCCCGGCTGATGCACGCGATGGCGGAGACCCCGAAGACGGTCGAAGTGAGTCTCCTGGGCCGCACGTATCGCGTCGCCTGCGCCGAAGGCGAGCGCGAGGCGCTCATGCAGGCCGTCGCCTACCTCGACGGCAAGATGAACGAGATCCGCAAGGCCGGCAAAGTCATGGGCGCCGAGCGCATCGCCGTCATGGCGGCGCTCAACGTGGCGCACGAATTGCTCAGCGTGAAGCTCGGTGGAGGCTTCGACGTCGGACAGGCGAAGCGCCGCATCTCCGCGATCGAGTCGAAGCTCGACGAGGCGATTGCAAAGCAGGAGAAGTTGTTCTAAAAAGGAAGCGTCCCCTGCGGTGCGCGATTGGGTTCGATTTTTCCGAACCGATAGCTTCCTCAGGTTGCCGAGCTCGAGCCGCTGTTGTGACCGTCCCCGCCATCGGCGTGCCGGACGGACCTGATGTGGCCGGTAGGCGACCACCCTGTTTAGCCAGGGTTCGGGAGCAGGACCCGCCGGCATGGGCGGGGGACACTCCTTTCACAACTCTAAAATCCCGCTTGTGAGCTACTGGCTGATGAAGAGCGAGCCGGACGAGTTTTCCATTGACGATCTCCTGAAGGCGCCCGGCCGCAAGACACCGTGGAGCGGCGTGCGCAACTACCAGGCGCGCAACTACATGCGGGACGAAATGCGCGTGGGCGACGGGGTTCTCTTCTACCACTCGAGCTGCCCGGAGCCGGGCATCGCGGGCCTCGCCAAAGTGGCCTCGAAGCCTTATCCGGATGAGACGCAATTCGACCGCGCGAGCGATTACTACGATCCCAAGTCCACCCGCGATGCGCCGCGCTGGTACAACGTCGACGTCAAGGGAGTGAAGAAAACGCGCCTCGTGCCGCTGGCGGAGCTGCGCAAGCACAAGGCCCTCGCCGACATGGTGTTGCTGCGGCCCGGCAATCGCCTTTCCATCACGCCGGTGACCCCGGCGCAGTGGAAGTACATCGTCGACAGGCTGCTTTGACCCGCCCCGCGAACGACACGGTCCTCCGCGCGCTGCTCGGCCAGCCTACGGAATACACGCCCGTCTGGCTCATGCGGCAGGCGGGTCGCTACCTGCCCGAGTACACGGCCACACGCGCGCGCGCCGGCAGCTTCCTGAATCTCGCCAAGTCGCCCGAGCTCGCGGCGGAAGTCACCGTGCAGCCGCTCGAGCGCTTCCCGCTCGACGCGGCCATCGTGTTCTCGGACATCCTCACTATCCCGGACGCCATGGGCCTCGGGCTCGCGTTCACGGAAGGGGAGGGGCCGCGCTTCCAGCGGCCGCTGCGCGACGAGCGTGCCGTCCGGAGCCTCGCCGTGCCGGATCCGACGGCGGAGCTGCGCTACGTGCTCGACGCCGTGCGGGCTTCGCGCAGTGCGATCGGAGATCGGGTGCCGCTCATAGGCTTCTCCGGCAGCCCCTTTACGCTCGCCTGCTACATGGTCGAAGGCGCCGGGAGCAGCGACTGGCGAACACTGAAGGCCATGCTGCACGGCCGCCCCGATCTCCTGCATCACATCCTCGAGATGAACGCCCGCGCCGTTACCGCGTACCTGAACGCGCAGATCGAAGCGGGCGCGCAGGCCGTGATGATCTTCGACACCTGGGGCGGGATCCTGGCCTACGACGAATACGAGCCGTTCTCCCTCGCGTACAGCCGACAGGTCCTCGCCGCGCTCACGAAGACGGTGGACGGAAGCCGCGTGCCCAGCATTCTCTTCACGAAAGGCGGCTACCCCTGGCTTGGCGCCATGCTGGAAAGCGGTGCGAACGCCGTCGGACTCGACTGGACGGCGAACGCACGAGAAGCCCGGCGCCTGGCAGCGGGCCGCGTTGCACTGCAAGGAAACCTCGATCCGACCGCGCTGTTCGCGCCAGCCGATCGTGTGCGCGCCGCCGCCCGCAAAGTGCTCGACGCCTTCGGGACCGCGCCGGGGCACGTCTTCAATCTGGGGCACGGGATTCTCACCAAGACACCGGTCGATTCGGTCTCAGCGCTCGTAGACGAAGTACGCACTTACAGCAAGGCGATGCGCGCCAAATCTGGCGCCACCTCTTGACTTATGCACACATTTGGGCGTTTGTCCCCTTCCTGGACAAGGGGCGTCGCCCTCTGGGAACACGCCCGTAACCTACTGAGTCGTAAGAAGAAATTGGAGCTCGAAGCGGCCGTGCGATCTGGACCGTCCCTCTGGCGAGCGCTTATTGCGCAGGGATGACGGTATTACCCACAGAATTGTCCACAGGCCCTAAGTCCTTGCGCGCGCGGGGATTTTCCTACGCCCAAGTGGCCCTCGACGTGCCGCTGCCGAAGCTCTTCGACTACGCCGTGCCGGAGGGCGTGGAGGTCGGCGTCGGCGACCGCGTCACTGTGCCGTTCGGCAATCGCCAGCGTCTTGGCGTTGTCGTCGCCCGCAGCGCGGCTACGGAAGTTGCCGGGGAGCGCTTGAAGCCGCTCGGCAGCGTCCGCACCGACGCGCCCGCACTCTCCGAAGCCTGGCTGCAGTTCATGCGTTTCCTTGCCGGCTACTACCAGCGGCCGCTCGGCGAGACCATCATAGCGGCGCTGCCGCCACGCCTGCGCTCGGTGAAGCCCCTGCCCCGCCGGATCCTCAGCGCGGAGGCGCAACCGAGCGCGGCTCGTCCGCCGCTCGAGTTCGTGCCGAACCACGAGCTCTCGCCCGCCCAGCGCGAGGCGGTCGCGCGCATCGAAGCGGCAGCGGGCACGTTCGCCGCCATCCTCCTGCACGGCGTCACCGGCTCCGGCAAGACGGAGGTGTACCTGCACGCCATCGCGCAGGTGCTCGCGCGCGGCCAGCAGGCGCTCGTTCTCGTGCCCGAGATCAGCCTCACGCCGCAGCTCGAAGCGCGCTTTCGCCAGGCCTTTCCCGCCACGCGCCTTGCGCTCCTGCACAGCGGGCTCGAGGACGTCGCGCGCACGTCGGCCTGGCTTGACGCCGCACGCGGCGATGCCGGGATTGTGCTCGGCACGCGACTCGCGCTGCTCGCGCCCATTCCGCGGCTCGGGCTCATCGTCGTGGACGAGGAGCACGACACCTCGTTCAAGCAGCAGGAGGGATTGCGATATTCGGCGCGCGACGCAGCGGTCTACCGGGCAAAGCTCGCCGAAAGCCCGGTGGTCCTGGGCACCGCAACGCCCTCGCTCGAGACGTGGCACAACGTGCGCACGGGCAAATACCGGCGAATCGACCTTCCGGAGCGCGCCGCCGCAGGCTCCGCGCTGCCAACGGTGCGCACGGTCGATCTTCGGCGCGATCCCGGGGAGCAGGGGCTTTCGGGGGCTCTCTTGCAAGCCATCACGGCGCGGCTGGAGCGCGGCGAGCAGAGCCTGCTCTTCCTCAATCGCCGCGGCTACGCGCCCGTCCTCGCGTGCGAGCCCTGCGGTTGGACGGCCGGCTGCGAGCGCTGCACCGTGAGGCTTGTCGTGCACGCCGCCGACCGGCGCCTTCGCTGCCACCACTGCGGCGCCGAGGCGCCGATTCCGCGCGCCTGCCCGACTTGCGGCAACGTCGACCTGCGGCCGCTCGGCCGCGGCACCCAGCGCGTCGAGGAGTCGCTCGCCGAGCGCTTCCCCGGCGCCCGCATCGTGCGGGTGGATCGCGACAGCGCGCGGCGGCGCGCCGAGCTTTCGCGAGTGCTCGCTTCGGTCCAGCGCGGGGAAGCCGACATCCTCATCGGCACGCAGCTTCTCGCCAAAGGGCACGACTTTCCGGGCCTCACCCTGGTAGGCGTGCTGAACAGCGACACCGCGCTCCTTTCGACCGACTATCGCGCGCCGGAGCGGCTTTTCGCGGTGCTCGCCCAGGTTGCCGGCCGCGCGGGCCGGCGCGATCGTCCGGGCGAAGTCCTTCTCCAGACGCGCTATCCGGATCACCCGCTCTTCGACGCGCTTGCGCGCCACGACTTCGACGGCTTCGCCGAGGCGCAGCTCGAGGAGCGGCGCGCCGCCGGCTTCCCGCCGTTCGTCTTCGAGGCGGCGGTGCGCGCCGAGGCGCGCCGCCTCGAGGAGGCGCTCGAGTTCCTGCGCGACGCGGCGCGCACGCCGCAGCCCCCGGAGGAGGTGGCTGTCTTCGACCCTGTCGCGCATGTGGTGACCCGGCGCGCCGGGCTCGAGCGCGCGCAGCTCGTCCTGCAGTCGGCCTCGCGCACGGCGCTCCAGGAGCACCTCGCGGCGTTGAGCGCGCGCCTTTTCGAAGAGGCGCCGCGCCAGATCCGCTGGCACATCGACGTGGACCCGATCGAGTTCGACTAGTGGCCGCGTATAATTCGCCGCCTTTCATGGCGAGCGACCCGAAAGCGCGGATCGAGCAGGCCCTGCGCCACGCGCTGCAGCGCGAGGCCCCCGAGCATGCCGACGTCGCGATCGTCCTGGAGCGCCCCAAGCAGGCGAGCCACGGCGACTTCTCCTCCAATCTCGCCCTTCAGCTCTCCAAGCCGCTGCGGAAGAATCCGCGCGAGCTCGCCGGCTCGCTTGCCGAGGCGCTGGTGGCCGCCTCGCCCGCGATCCTCGAGCTCGTGGAGCCGCCGGAGGTCGCCGGTCCCGGATTCATCAATTTCCGCCTGAAGGCGGGCGCGAAGCACGACATCGTGCGCCGGGTGCTGCGCGAAGGCGCGGCCTTCGGCAGGGCGGCAAAGCCGCACGCCGAGCGCGTGCAGGTCGAGTTCGTGTCGGCCAACCCGACCGGGCCGCTTCACGTCGGCCACGGCCGCCAGGGCGCGCTCGGCGATGCCATCGCCTCGCTCCTCGAAGCGCAGGGCCACGAGGTCGTGCGCGAGTTCTACTACAACGATGCCGGCGCCCAGATCGACAAGCTCACCCTGTCGGTGCAGGCGCGCGCGCGCGGCGTGCGACCCGGCGATGCTGGCTGGCCGGAGGAGGCCTACAACGGCGAGTACATCGAGGACATCGCTCGCGACTATCTGGCAGCCGGCCACGATCCGGCCGACCGCGAGGCCGTGCGCAAGTTCGCCGTGGCCTACCTGCGCGAGGAGCAGGATCGCGATCTGCAGGCCTTCGGCGTGAAGTTCGACGTCTACTACCTCGAATCCAGCCTTTACGCCGAGGGCCGCGTCGAGCGCGTGGTGAAGGCGCTCATCGCGAGCGGAAAGACCTACGAGAAGGACGGCGCGCTGTGGCTTCGCACCACCGACTACGGCGACGACAAGGACCGCGTGGTGCGCAAGTCGGACGGCACCTATACCTATTTCGTCCCCGACGTGGCCTATCACCTCACCAAGTGGGAGCGCGGCTTCCGCAAGGTCATCAACGTCCAGGGCACGGACCACCATAGCACCGTCACGCGCGTGCGCGCCGGCCTGCAGGCGCTCAACGTCGGCATTCCCGAAGGCTATCCGGACTACGTGCTCCACAGCCTCGTCAAGGTCATGCGCGGCGGGCAGGAAGTGAAGATCTCCAAGCGCGCCGGCTCCTACGTGACCGTGCGCGACCTCATCGACTGGGTCGGTCGCGACGCGGTGCGCTTCTTCCTCGTCTCGCGCAAGGCCGACTCGGACTTCGTCTTCGACGTCGACCTCGCGCTCCAGAAGACCGACGAGAACCCCGTCTACTATGTTCAGTACGCGCACGCCCGGGTCTGCAGCGTGTTCGCGCAGTGGAAAGGCGACCCGGCCTCTCTCGCGGACGCCGAGCTCGACCGGCTGACAGGGGAGCGCGAGATGGCGCTCGCGCGGCGCATCGGCGAGTACCCGGACGTGGTAGCGGAGGCAGCCGCAGAGCTCGCGCCGCATGCGATCGCCTTCTACCTGCGCGATCTCGCGGCGCAATTTCACAGCTACTATAATGCAGAGCGCATCCTCGTCGAGGACGAGGCGCTGCGCACGGCGCGTCTCGCGCTCTGCGCGGCGGTGCGGCAAACGCTCGCCAACGGGCTGTCGCTTCTTGGCGTCAGCGCACCGGAGAAGATGTAAATGGCCAGAACCAGCACTCCCCCGCGGCGCCGCTCCGGCGGCGGATTCCTCGTGGGCGTCTTCGTCGGTGTGGTGCTGGGGCTCTTCGTGGCGCTCGGCATCGCCTTCTACCTCAACCACGCCTCCATCCCGCTGTCGACGACCAAGGCGAAGCCCGCCGAGAAGCCGGGCGAGAAGCCGCCCATGATCGCCGGCATGCCGAGCGGCACCGTGCCGCAGCTCACGCCCGAGAAGCCGAAGTTCGACTTCTACAAGATCCTGCCGGGCAACGAGGAGACGGTCTCGGAGAAGGAGCTGCGCGCGCGCGCCGCCACGGCGTCCAAGCCCGGCCGTCAACCGCAGGCGACGAGCGACGTTTATTTCATACAGGCGGGCTCGTTCCAGAATCCGGCCGACGCCGACAACCAGAAGGCGCGGCTCGCGATCCTCGGCTTCGAATCGAACGTGGAGCCCGCCAACCTGCCCGACAAGGGCACCTGGTACCGCGTGCGGCTCGGCCCGTACACCAAGGTGGAGGACATCAACCGCGTGCGCCAGTCCCTTGCCCAGAGCGGAATCGATGCGAGCCTGATCAAGATCAAGGAGCCGCAGTGAAGGTGAATTTCCTTAGACGCACGCTCGCCGGCGCGTTGCTTTTCGCGCCGCTCGCCCTCGCCGTCCCGGCCGGCGCCCTCGCCCAGTCCGAGTTCAGCGAGATCAAGCCGCCCTTCGCCGTCGATGGCGGCGACAAGATCGAGGTGAACGAGTTCTTCTGGTACGGCTGCATTCACTGCTACAACCTCGAGCCGTACCTGGAGGCCTGGGAGAAGCGCCTGCCGGCCGATGTCGCGTTCCGCCGCATCCCCGCCGTCTTCAGCAACCGGCTCGCGCTCGACGCGGGCATCTACTACACCTTCGAGGCGATGGGCCTCCTCGACAAGCTGCACAGGCCCTTCTTCGACGCCATCCACCGCGACGGGCTCAAGACCGACAACCGGGAAGCTCTGGCCGCCTGGCTGCAGAAGCAGGGCGTGGACAGCAAGAAGTTCTACGAGACCCTGAAGTCCTTTGGCGTGCAGAGCAAGGTGCGGCGCGCGGCGCAGAAAACCGTCGCCTCGAAGATCGACGGCACGCCGGCCATGGCGGTGGACGGTCGCTTCACCGTGAGCGCCGAGCAGGGCGGTTCGCGGGAGGGCATGCTGAAGACCGTCGACAAGCTGGTGGAGATGGTCCGCAAGAAGCAGTAGCGATGCTCGCCCTCCGGCCGAGCGACCCGCGCAAATCGACGCCCTCATGCGCGTCGTCATAACGGGAGCCTCGTCCGGCATCGGCGAAGCGCTTGCCCGCCATTACGCGGGCCCGCAAAGTGTGCTCGGGCTCGTCTCGCGGCGAAAGCCCGTCGAAGGTCTTGCCGGAACGGTGCGGCATTACGCCGTCGACGTCACCGACGTCGCCGCAATGGCCGCGGCGGCCGGGGACTTCGTCGGACGCTTCGGGCCGCCCGATCTCGTCATCGCGAACGCGGGCGTGTCGACGGGCACCCGTGCGGACGATATCGCCGACGTGAAAACGCTCCGGGATGTCCTGGACGTGAATGTGGCGGGCCTTGCGGCAACGCTCTCGGCATTCGCCCCCGCCATGGTAGCGGCCCGGCGCGGCACGCTCGCGGGCATCGCGAGCGTCGCCGGCTTCCGCGGCATCCCGGGCTCGAGCGCCTACAGCGCCTCCAAGGCGGCAGCCATCGCCTGGCTGGAAAGCCTGCGCGCCGAGCTGCACGGCACCGGGGTGAACGTCGTATGCGTTTGCCCCGGGTACGTCGACACACCGATGACCCGCGTGAACCGCTTTCGCATGCCGTTCCTCATTTCCGCGGACGACTCTGCCCGGCGCATCGCCGGCGCGATCGCGGCGCGCCGCCGGCTCGCCGTCATTCCGTGGCCGATGGCGCTCGTTTCACTCGGCCTGCGCGCCATGCCGGGATGGCTCTTCGACCGTCTCGCCGCGCGCGCCCCCCGCAAGCCGCGAGACGAGGGCGTCCGAAGCAAGGGGGCCTGATTTCCGTTTGAGCAGGAGACAAGTGGTTCTGGCCGGGTCTGACCGCAATGGTCTTACCCCCCCCCTCTTCACTTGCCGAAATCCTCCGGCGAGAAGGACTTGACGGCGCCGCCGGCGCCGAGGCGAAGCATGGCGTAGCTGCCGGGCGCATCCTCCAGCACCGGCAGCTCCCTGTCGCCGGGCTTGCGCGCCGGGACTTTCGCCTCGCCCTTGTTCTGCTCCTCGATCCAGGCCTTCCAGTCGTCCCACCACGAGCCGGGATGCTGCGTCGCCCCTTCAAACCACTCCTCGGGCGTGTCTGCCAGCTTGTCGTTGGTCCAGTAGTGGTACTTCTTCGCAGCGGGCGGATTGACGATGCCGGCGATGTGGCCGGAGCCGCCGAGCACGAACCTCACCGGCCCTCCCAGGTAGCGTGCGCCCTTGTACGTGCTCTGCCACGGCGCGATATGGTCCTCCACGGTCGAGATGAAGTAGGCGGGCAGCCGGACCGCGGAGAGGTCGATCGGCACGCCGGCGATCGAGATCCCGCCGGGCACGCCGAGCAGGTTCCTGATGTACATGTTGCGCAGGTAGAAGCTGTGCATGCGCGCCGGCATGCGGGTGGAGTCCGCATTCCAGTAGAGCAGATCGAAGGGGAACGGGTCCTTGCCGAGCAGGTAGTTGTTCACCACGAACGACCAGATGAGGTCGTTCGCGCGCAGGAGGTTGAATGTGTTCGCCATCTCCGAGCCCTCGAGGTAGCCGCGCTCGCTCATCCGGCGCTCGAGGTTGGCCACCTGCTCCTCGTCGATGAACACGCCGAGCTCGCCGGGCCTGGAGAAGTCGAGCAGGCTCACGAAGAAGGTGGCCGAGCCGGCGCGATCGCGCAGGTCCTCCTTCTTCGCCATGTAGGCGAGCGTCACGCCGAGGAGCGTGCCGCCGAGGCAATACCCGATGAAGTTGACCCTGCGCTCGCCGGTGGCGCGCTCCACCGCGTCGAGCGCAGCCAGCGGGCCCTCCAGCATGTAGTCGTCGAAGCCCTTTTGCGCCAGCCGCTCGTCGGGATTGACCCACGAGAGGACGAATACGGTATGGCCCTGCTCGAGCGCCCAGCGGATGAAGGAGTTCTTCTCGCGCAGGTCGAGGATGTAGTACTTGTTGATCCAAGGCGGAATGATGACGAGGGGGCGGCGGTGGACCTCCGCCGTGCGCGGCTCGTACTGGATGAGCTGCATGAGCTCGTTCTGGAAAACCACCTTCCCGGGCGTGGTGGCGACGTTCCGGCCGAGCTCGAATGCGCTCTCGTCGGTCATGGAGATGCGCAGCCGCCCGCCCCCCCGCTCGAGGTCGGCGAGGAGGTTGTTCAGGCCGCGGATCAGGTTCTCTCCCCCGCTCGCGAGCGTCTCCCGCAGCACCTGCGGGTTGGTCAGGATGAAGTTGGACGGCGACAGCGCGTCGATGTACTGCCGCGTGAAGAACGCCACCTTTTTCTCGGACTCCGGAGACAGCCCCTCGACGTCCTTGACGGCCTGCTGCAGATGACGGGCGGCGATGAGATAGGACTGCTTGATGTGATCGAAGATGAAGTTGCTCGACCAGTCGGCGTCCTTGAACCGGCTGTCGCCCTTCGCCGGCTCGGCGACGGGCGGCGCCTCCAGGCCCATCATCTTCATCCACGTCGATTGCCAGAGCTTCGCGTAGTCGACCCAGAAGTTGATTGCGGCGCTCGCCGCGACGGCAGGATCCGCGGCCATGCGCGCGTAGAGGTCCATGAAGGCCTTCGCGATGCCGAGCTCGTCGCGCACCGCGGAGGAGAGCGACTCGGCCTGCTTCTCGCTGAAGTCGCTCAGGATCCGGGAAGAGCGCCCGGCGACGGACTGCAGCACCTTCGCGAGCTCGTCCTTCGGCGCCGGGGTCGTCATGGCAGGGCGTAGCGCATGACGCCGTCGGTCCCCTCGTTGCGGACGATCCGGCCGGCGTAGTAGAGATAGTGCAGGTGCGCGATGGCCTCGCCCATGGCGAAGAACGTCTGGTGGGCATCGAGCGGCCGGCGAAAGAGGACACCGAGCAGGTCGGCGGCGCTTCGGGGCCCGGCCTTCAGCGCTTCGAGCAGCTCGGCGAAGCGCTCCTGATGATGCGCCGTCAGCTCCTCGACGCGCGCATGCGCGCCGCGGAAGGGCTTGCCATGCGAGGGAAGCACGAGCACGTCGGCCGGCAGGGCCCGATAGCGGTCGATGGACTGCAGGAAGAGCCGCAGCGGATCGCCTTCCGGATCGACCGACCAGACGCTTACGTTGGTCGAGATGGTCGAGAGCAGCATGTCGCCCGCGATGACCAAGTTCAGGTCACGGCAGAAAAGCGAGAGGTGCTCCGGCGCATGGCCGTAGCCCACGATGGCCTGCCACTCGTGCTCGCCGATCCGGACCCGGTCGCCCTCGTAAATGCGATGGTAGGCGTGCGGGAAATCCGGCACGAGCTCGCGATAGCGGTTGGGCCGGCCGCCCATGGCGGCGAGGCGCACGGCGTCCAGGCCGTTGCGGCGGAACACCTCGAGCACCGCCTCGCTCGTGTAGCCTGCGCTCGCCGTGCTGACCGCGTGGGCGGTAAGGTACTCGCCCTGCGTGGTCCACAGCTCGACGCCGAAGCGCCGGCAGAGCCACTCGGCATTGCCCGCGTGATCCGGGTGGTAGTGGGTCAGGATGACGCGCTTCACCGCCGGCGGCTCGAGCCGCGCCAGCACCGTCTCCCAGTGGGCGCGAGTGACGGCGTTCCCGATGCCAGTGTCGACCACGGTCCAGCCGTCGCCGTCCCCGATGAGCCACAGGTTGATATGGTCGAGCTGGAAGGGCAGCGGCATGCGCAGCCACCGCACCCGGGGCGCGACCTCCATGGCCTCGCCCGGCTCGGGACGCGCGTCGAACGGGTAGCGGATGGCGGGAGCGTTCATGGGTATCGACTAGAATCTACCGGCAAACTACCATGCCGAAGGAATCGAAGGAGCGCACCGAGTATTCGATCAGCGAACTGGCGCGCGAGTTCGACGTCACGCCGCGCGCCATCCGCTTCTACGAGGACCAGGGGCTGCTTTCGCCCCGCCGCGAGGGCCAGCGCCGCATCTATACCCCGCGCGACCGCACGCGGCTCAAGCTCACCCTGCGCGGGAAGCGCCTGGGGCTCGCGCTCTCCGAGATCCGCGAGCTGATCGACATGTACGAGCCCGGGCGCGACGAGCGGCCGCAGCTCAAGCGCTTCCTCGCGCTGCTCGAGACGCACAAGGCGGGCCTCCTTCAGCAGCGCGCAGACCTAGAGGCGCAGCTCGCCGAGATCGGCGCCTTCGAGCGCAAGGTGCGCAAGCGGCTGAAGGCCTGAGCGGGCCCGGTTGACGTTTACGTAAACGTCAAGTAGCCTCGCGCCGATGACCGCGCCCCCCTCCTTTCGCTGGCAGCCGGCCGACCCCGGCTTCGAGGCGCGCATCCGGGCGAGCTTCGGCCGCCAGCAGGCCATGGCGCTCATCGGCGCCTCGCTCGCGGCGGTCTCCGCCGGGCATGTGGAAGTGACGTTGCCGTTCCGCGACGCGATCACCCAGCAGAAGGGCTTCGTGCACGGCGGCATCATCGGCATGATCGCCGACTCTGCCTGCGGCTACGCCGCGTACTCGCTCATGCCGGCGAGCGCCTCGCTCGTGACCGTGGAGTACAAGATCAACATCCTTGCTCCCGCCGTAGGGGATCTCGTCGCCGTGGGCGACGTGGTGAAGCCGGGACGCACGCTTACCGTCGCGCGTGCGGAGGTGTACGCTCGGGACGGCAAGCACGTCGCCACGATGCAGCAGACCCTCATGATGCTCGCGGATACGCCCGATCATCCCGGCGGCACCACCGGATAGGACGCCAGGCAACCCGTCATGTACCTCAAGTTCGACCACGGCGAGACGATCGCCATGCTGCGCGATTCGGTGCGCGACTTCGCGGCTCGCGAGATCGCGCCGCGCGCTGCGGAGATCGACCGGGCCAACGCATTCCCCGACGACCTGTGGCGCAAGATGGGCGCGCTCGGCCTGCTCGGCATCACCGTGGAGGAGGACTATGGCGGGACGGCCCTCGGCTATCTCGCCCACATCGTCGCCATGGAGGAGATCTCGCGCGCGTCGGCCTCGGTAGGGCTTTCCTACGGAGCGCACTCCAACCTCTGCGTCAACCAGATCCGGCGCAACGGCAGCGATGCCCAGCGGCGCCGCTACCTGCCCAGGCTCATCTCCGGCGAGCATGTCGGGGCGCTCGCGATGTCGGAGCCGGGCGCGGGGTCGGACGTCGTCGGCATGCGGCTGCGGGCGGAGAGGCGCGGCGATGTCTACCTCCTCAACGGCAACAAGATGTGGATCACCAACGGTCCGGACGCCGATGTGCTGGTGGTCTACGCGAAGACCGACGCCGCAGCGGGACCGCGCGGCATCACGGCCTTCATCGTCGAAAAGGGCATGAAAGGCTTCTCCGCGGCGCAGAAGCTCGACAAGCTCGGCATGCGCGGCTCCAATACCTGCGAGCTCGTCTTCCGCGACTGCGAGGTGCCGGCCGAGAACGTCCTCGGGGCCGAGGGGAAGGGGGTGAGCGTGCTCATGTCCGGGCTCGACTACGAGCGCGCCGTGCTGGCCGGCGGGCCCCTCGGCATCATGGCCGCATGCCTGGACGTCGTCGTCCCGTACGTGCACGAGCGCAAGCAGTTCGGCCAGCCGATCGGCGAATTCCAGCTCATGCAAGGCAAGCTCGCCGACATGTACACGACTTTCTCGGCCTGCCGTGCCTATGTCTACGCGGTCGGACAGGCGCTCGACCGCAACGAGACGACGCGCAAGGATGCCGCGGGCGCGATCCTCTACGCGGCGGAGAAGGCCACCTGGATGGCCGGCGAGGCGATCCAGGCCCTGGGCGGGATGGGCTACATCAACGAAACGCCCACCGGCCGCCTGTGGCGTGACGCCAAGCTCTACGAGATCGGCGCCGGCACCTCCGAGATCCGTCGCTGGCTGATCGGCCGCGAGCTCTTCTCGGAGACGGCATGAGAGCGCCGGCGCCCGGACTAACGGAGACCTATCGCGGCACGGTGTACCCGTGGCAGTGCGACCACATGGGCCATATGAACGTCATGTGGTATGTCGGCAAGTTCGACGAGGCGACGTGGAACCTCTTCGCGACGATGGGCGTCACCGCGACATTCCTGCGCGAGCAGCGGCGCGCGATGGCCGCCGTGCAGCAGAACATCACTTACAAGCGCGAGCTGCTCGCCGGCGATATCGTCGTCGTGCGCTCGGCGTTCCTCGAAGTGCGCGAGAAGGTGGCGCGCTTCGTCCACGAGATGTACAACGCCCAGAGCGGCGCCCTCGCCGCCGTGTGCCACCTGACGGGGGTGCACATGGATGCGACCACGAGGAAATCCTGTCCGTTTCCCCAGGATATCCTCGACCGCGGCCAAGGCCTCGTGCGCAGCTACACTCCCGTCGCCTGAAGGAGGTCCCATGCAAGCCGATCCGATCGTCATCGTTTCCGCCGCCCGCACCCCGATGGGCGCGTTCCAGGGCGAGCTCAGGGGCTTCGCCGCCCCCGAGCTCGGCGCCGCGGCCATCCGCGCAGCCGTCGAGCGCGCGAAAGTGAAGCCCGAGGAGGTCGACGAGGTCATCATGGGCTGCGTGCTGCCTGCGGGACAAGGCCAGGCGCCGGCGCGCCAGGCCTCGCTCGGCGGCGGGCTGCCGCTCGCCGCGGGCTGCACGACCGTGAACAAGATGTGCGGCTCGGGCATGAAGGCCGCCATGCTCGCGCACGACCTGCTCGCCGTCGGCTCGGCCCAGGTCATCGTCGCCGGCGGCATGGAGTCCATGACGAACGCGCCGTATCTCATGCCCAAGGCGCGCGCCGGCTACCGCATGGGCCACCAGCAGGTGCTCGACCACATGTTCTACGACGGCCTCGAGGACGCCTACGACAAGGGCCGGCTGATGGGCACCTTCGCCGAGGATTGCGCCTCGCGCTACCAGTTTTCGCGCGCGGCGCAGGACGAATTCGCCGTCGAGTCCCTGAAGCGGGCGCAGAAGGCGAACAAGGAGGGCTGGTTCGCATGGGAGATCACGCCCATCGCGATCAAGGCGGGCAAGGAGGAGCGCTTCGTCGAGACCGACGAGCAGCCGTTCAAGGCGAACCTGGACAAGATTCCGACGCTGAAGCCCGCGTTCCGCAAGGACGGGACGGTGACCGCCGCGAACTCGAGCTCGATTTCCGATGGCGCTGCGGCGCTCGTGATGATGCGCCGCTCGGCCGCCGAGCGGCGCGGGCTCGCGCCCCTCGCCACGGTGGTCGGCCACGCCACGCATGCCCAGGAGCCGGGCTGGTTCACCACGGCGCCCGTCGGGGCCATCGCCAAGCTCCACGAGCGCACCGGATGGAGCGCCAAGGACGTCGATCTCTATGAGATCAACGAGGCGTTCGCGGTCGTCGCCATGGCGGCAATGAAGGAGCACGGCCTGCCGCACGACAAGGTCAACGTGCACGGCGGCGCCTGCGCCCTGGGCCATCCCATCGGCGCCTCGGGGGCGCGCATCCTCGTGACCCTGCTCGGCGCGCTGCGCAAGTACGGCCTGAAGCGCGGCGTGGCAAGCCTGTGCATCGGTGGCGGCGAGGCGACCGCGATGGCGATCGAGCTCTCTGCATAGGCGAGATGCGAGCGACCAAGAAGGAGCTGCAGCGCCTGCTCGACGGCTCCCGCTTCCTTCGCCCCTACGGCTTCCGCATCGTTCGCTCGGGGGAGGAGGGCTGCACGATCGAGCTGCCGCACCGGCCGCGCCTCGAGCGGCCCGGCGGCATCATCAACGGGCCCGCCCTCATGGCGGCCGCCGACTGCGCCATGTGGCTCGCCATCAAGGCACGCATCGGCCTGAACAAGGACGCGCTCACTTCGGAGCTGAACACCGCGTTCCTCAACCCCGCGAAGGACGGGCACGTGTACTGCACCGCCCGCATCCTCAAGTTCGGCCGGCGCAGCATCTACGGCACCGCGGAGTGCCACTCCAGGAGCGGGCAGCTCTACAGCCACCACACCGTCACCTACGTGCCCATCTGACACCGATGCGCCCGCCGATGCCGCAAGCCGCCGCCTGATGCCGGTCATCAAGAGCCGAGTCGATCCTCGCGCCGCCGAATTCCGCGCGAACGCCGAGCAGATGAAGGCGCTGGTGGACGACCTCAGGGCCAAGGTCGCCACCGTCTCGAGGGGCGGCGACGAGCAGGCGCGCGCGCGCCACGTGGGCCGTGGAAAGCTGCTGCCGCGCGAGCGCGTGGCAAAGCTTCTCGATCCGGGGTCGCCGTTCCTCGAGATCGGGCAGCTTGCCGCCTGGGGCATGTACAGCGGCGACGTGCATTCGGCCTCCATCATCTGCGGCGTCGGCCGGGTCTCGGGACGCGAATGCGTGATCGTGGCGAACGACGCCACCATCAAGGGCGGCACGTACTACCCGATGACGGTGAAGAAGCACCTGCGCGCGCAGGAAATCGCGGCGCAGAACCGGCTGCCCTGCATCTACCTCGTCGACTCGGGCGGCGGCTTCCTCCCCGAGCAGGACAACGTCTTTCCCGACCGGGAGCACTTCGGCCGCATCTTCTACAACATCGCCAACATGTCGGCGGCCGGCATCCCGCAGATCGCCGCGGTCATGGGCTCCTGCACCGCGGGCGGAGCGTACGTGCCGGCGATGTCGGACGAGTCGATCATCGTGAAGGGCCAGGGAACGATCTTCCTCGGGGGCCCGCCCCTCGTGAAGGCGGCGATCGGCGAGGTGGTGACCCCCGAGGAGCTCGGCGGCGCCGACGTGCATACGCGGGTGTCCGGGGTGGCGGATCACTACGCCGTCGACGATCCGCACGCGCTTGCCATCTGCCGGCGCATCGTGGCCGGCCTGAACGCGCGCAAGGAAGCGCGGGTGCATGCGATCCCGCCCCGAGCACCACTCTATCCCGCCGAGGAGCTCTACGGGATCATTCCCGCCGACGCGCGCAAGCCCTACGACGTGCGGGAAGTGATCGCGCGGCTCGTCGACGGCTCCGAGCTCGACGAATTCAAGCAGAACTACGGCACGACGCTCGTGACCGGCTTTGCGCACATCCACGGCTACCCCGTCGGAATCCTCGCGAACAACGGCATCCTCTTCTCGGAGTCGTCGCTCAAGGCCGCGCACTTCATCGAGCTCGCCTGCCAGCGCGGGATTCCGCTGCTCTTCCTGCAGAACATCACCGGCTACATGGTGGGACGAAAATACGAGGCCGGCGGCATTGCGAAGGACGGGGCCAAGATGGTGACCGCGGTGGCTACCGCCCGGGTGCCGAAGTTCACCATGATCATCGGCGGCTCGTTCGGCGCCGGCAACTATGGCATGTGCGGGCGCGCCTACTCGCCGCGGTTTCTCTGGATGTGGCCCAACGCGCGGGTCTCCATCATGGGCGGTGAGCAGGCCGCCGCGGTGCTCGCCACGGTCAAAGGCGAGTTCCCATCCCCGGAAGCGGAGGAAAAGTTCAAGCGGCCCATCCGGGAACAGTACGAGCGGCAGGGGCACCCTTACTATGCGAGCGCGCGGCTGTGGGACGACGGCGTGGTGGATCCGGCAGACAGCCGGCGCCTTCTAGCGCTCGCCATCTCCGCCTCCCTCAACGCGCCCATCGAGGACACCAGGTTCGGCGTATTCAGGATGTAGATCATGCTTCTGGTAGAGCGAAAAGATGGCGTCGCGCGAGTGACGCTGAACCGCCCCGAGGTGCGCAACGCGTTCGATGACGCCCTCATCGCCGCCCTCCGAAAGGCCTTTGACGAGCTCTCGGACGATGCCAGCGTGCGCGCCGTCGTCCTCGCCGGCAACGGACCGGCCTTCTGCGCCGGGGCCGACCTCAACTGGATGAAGCGGATGGCCGGCTACGGCTACGACGAGAACCTCGCCGATGCCCAGGCGCTCGCCGACATGCTGGTCGCGCTCGACCGCCTGCCCAAGCCGACGATCGCCCGGGTGCACGGGCCGGCATTTGCCGGCGGCACGGGGCTCGTCGCGGCCTGCGACATCGCCGTCGGGACCGCGGAAGCGAAGTTCTGCTTCTCCGAGGCGAAGCTCGGGCTCTCGCCCGCCACCATCAGCCCGCACGTCATGCGCGCCATCGGCGAGCGCGCGGCGCGCCGCTACTTCCTGACGGCCGAAGTCTTCGATGCGGCCGAAGCCGAGCGGCTCGGACTGCTGACCCTCACGGTCGAGCCCGCCGCGCTCGACGGAACGATCGACGGGCTGCTGAAGCATCTTCTCGCAGGCGGGCCGGCGGCACTGAAGGAGATCAAGGCGCTCATCCGGGCCGTGGCCGGAAGACCGGTGGACGACGCGCTTGCGGCGGACACCGCGCGGCGCATTGCCGAGATCCGCGTGTCGAGCGAAGGCAAGGAAGGCATCGCTTCCTTCCTCGAGAAGCGCAAGCCAGCCTGGGTCGCCAAGCGCTGATGTTTCGCAAGGTCCTCATCGCGAACCGGGGAGAGATCGCCTGCCGCGTGATGCGCACGGCGCGACGACTCGGCATTCGCACCGTGGCCGTCTATTCCGACGCGGACCGCGACGCGCTGCACGTGCGCGAAGCGGACGAGGCGCGCCGCATCGGCCCTGCGCCGGCGGCCGAAAGCTATCTCGACATCCAGGCCGTGCTTGCTGCGGCGAGGGCCGCCGGGGCGGACGCGATTCATCCGGGCTACGGCTTCCTCTCGGAGAACGAGCACTTTGCCCGGGCATGCACCGAGGCCGGGATCGTCTTCGTCGGACCGAGCGCCGACTCGATCGCCGCCATGGGCGACAAGGCCGCCGCCAAGCGGCTCATGGAGAGGGCCGGCGTGCCGCTCGTGCCGGGCTATCACGGCGAAAGGCAGGACGCAGCCTTCCTCGAGCGCGAGGCGGCGCGCATCGGCTTTCCCGTGCTCATCAAGCCCTCGGGGGGCGGCGGCGGCAAGGGCATGCGCGTCGTCGACGAGGCAAGCGCGTTCGCCGGTCAGCTCGAGGCGGCGAAGCGCGAGGCGAAATCCGCATTCGGCGACGAGCGGGTTCTCCTCGAGCGCTATCTCCAGCGGCCGCGCCACATCGAAGTGCAGGTCTTCGGCGACGGCAAGGGCGGCGTGGTGCATCTCTTCGAGCGCGATTGCTCCGTGCAGCGCCGGCACCAGAAGGTGCTGGAGGAGGCCCCCGCGCCCGGCATGACCGCGGCGCGCCGAAAGGAAATGGGCGAGGCCGCCTGCGCCGCGGCCCGCGCGATCCGGTACGCCGGTGCCGGCACGGTCGAGTTCATCGTGGAGCAGGACGGCCGCTTCTACTTCATGGAGATGAATACGCGCCTGCAGGTCGAGCACCCCGTGACGGAGATGATCACCGGCCTCGACCTGGTGGAATGGCAGTTGCGCATCGCGGCCGGCGAGCCGCTCCCGCTGCGGCAGGAGCAGCTCGCCTTTGCCGGCCACGCCCTCGAGGCGCGGCTCTACGCCGAAGACCCGGACCGCGGGTTCCTGCCGGCGACCGGCAGGATCGTGCACCTCGTCTTTCCGGACGAAGGCGATGGCGTCCGGGTGGATGCTGGCGTGGCAGCGGGCGGCACGATCAGCCCCTGGTACGACCCCATGATCGCCAAGCTCGTGGTCCACGGCCGCGACCGCGAAAGCGCGCTCGCGACGCTGCGCCGGGCGCTCTTGCAGCTCGAGGTCGGCGGTTTAGCAACCAACGCGGCATTCCTTTCCCGCCTTGCCGACCACCCCGCCTTCGAGCGAGGCGAGGTCGACACCGGATTTATCGAGCGCCACCGTGAAGCCCTGCTGCCACCCCCGGCGCCGGCGCCAGAGGAGACGCTCGCAGCCGCGGCGCTGGCGGAGCTTCTCCATGAGGAGGCGGGGGCACGCGCGGCAGCCTCGGCGTCTGGCGACCCCTGGTCGCCGTGGCACGAGGTGGACGGCTGGCGGCTCAATTCCGAGTCGCATCACGACTTCGTCTTCGGGGAAGGCGAAGCGCGCTATCCCGTACGCGTGCGCTTTTCCGACCAGGGAAAGCGCCTCGCCTTCGGCGGCCGTGACGAGCCCTTCGACGGCTGCGCCCTCCCCGACGGCCGCCTGCAGATCCGGCTCGGCGACCGAAGTTTCTCTGCACAAGCCGTGCGCAATGGCGGAAGCTGGCACGTGTTCTGCAACGGCGCTTACCGAAGGCTGGCGCTGCAGCCCGAGCTCCAAGCCCCCGAGGACGAGTCGGCCGCTGGATCGCTCATCGCCCCGATGCCGGGCAAGGTCGTCCGCCTGCTCGTGGAACTGGGCGCGCAGGTGCGCAAGGGCCAGCCTCTTCTCATTCTCGAGGCCATGAAAATGGAGCACACCATCACCGCGCCGGCCGACGGCGTCATCTCGGAGATTCGCTACGCGGCCGGTGAGCAGGTCCTCGAAGGCGCACAATTGATCGCCATGGCATGAAAGGCAACGTCCGCATTGTGGAGGTCGGACCCCGCGATGGCCTGCAGAACGAGCCCGGGGAGGTGCCGACCGCGGTGAAGGTCGAGCTCATCGAGCGCCTGGCCGATGCAGGCCTGCCGGCGGTCGAGGCCACCGCCTTCGTCTCGCCGAAATGGGTTCCGCAGATGGCCGACCATACCGAGGTCCTCGAGCGCGTGCGAAGGAAGCCCGGCGTCTCGTACCCCGTGCTCACGCCGAACCTGAAGGGGCTCGAGGCAGCTCGCGCAGCGGGCGCCAACGAAGTCGCCGTGTTCGGGGCTGCCTCGGAAACCTTCTCCCGCAAGAACATCAACTGCTCCATCGAAGAGTCGCTCGAGCGCTTCCGGCCGGTGGTCGCCGAGGCGAAGCAGCACGGCATCAGGGTGCGCGGCTACGTCTCGTGCGTCCTCGGCTGTCCCTACGAGGGCGAGATCGCGCCCGAGCAGGTCGCCGACGTCGCGAGCCGGCTGTACGAGATGGGCTGCTACGAAATCTCGCTCGGCGACACCATCGGCGTCGGCACGCCCGGGAAGACGAAGGCGATGATCGAGGCGTGCGCGCTTCGGCTGCCGCGGGAGAAGCTCGCCGGCCACTTCCACGATACGTACGGCCAGGCGCTTGCGAACATCTACGCCTCGCTGGAATGCGGCGTGAGGACATTCGACGCCTCGATCGCCGGCCTGGGCGGCTGCCCCTACGCGGCGGGAGCCTCGGGCAACGTCGCGACCGAGGACGTCGTCTACATGCTGAACGGGCTCGGCCTCGGCACCGGCGTGGACCTGGACCGCCTGGTGGACATCGGCCAGTGGATCTGCAGCATCCTCGGCAAGCCGCCCGCCTCCAAGGCCGGGCGAGCCCTCGCCGCCAAGAAGGCAAAACGAGCCGAAGGTCGATGAAGTCGCCCTGCATCAACGTGTGCGTCATCGACCCGGCGGACGGCCAGTGCAAGGGCTGTGCGCGAACGCTCGACGAGATCGCGCGCTGGGCTGCCATGAGCGATGGCGAGCGGGACGCGATTCTTGCAGCCCTCGAAGACCGCAGGAAGCAGCGCAAGGGCGCCTCAGATGTCGTCGAAGTCTCCGTGCCGCCCCTTTCCTGAGGCGAAGCGCGCGGCGCACGCACATCTGAGGGAAGCGGGCGATCTCATGGGCCATCGCCTCTGCGGCCTCGCGGCAGCTTCCATCGCTTCCGGCCTGGAATGAATCACGGTCCAGACCCTGCCCTTCTTCTCGATTCTCACTGCCATGGAGAGCCTCCTTCGTGCGGACGATAGATTGGTATTTCGACTTTGTTTCGCCGTACTCCTATCTTGCGCTCTACCGGCTGAGGGAGCTGCCCCAGGACGCGAGCGTGCGCTACCGCCCGGTGCTTTTCGCGGGCCTGCTCGCCCATTTCGGCCAGAAGGGACCGGCAGAAATCGCCGCCAAGCGCAAGTGGACGTATCGATGGTGCACCTGGTGGGCGCGCAAGCTCGGCGTGCCGTTTCGCTTTCCCGCCGCCCATCCGTTCAATCCGCTCCAGCACCTGCGCCTGGCCATCGCGGCGGACTGCGCGCCCGCAGCGGTTCTGCAGGTCTTCGACGACGTCTGGACGAGCGGCGAGGACGCCGGGGATCCCCGCCGCGTCGAGCGCCTGTGTCGCCTCCTCGGCGTCGATCCCGCCCGGCTGGCCGAGCCGGACGTCAAGGACGCGCTGCGGCGCAATACCGATGAGGCCGCGGCGCGCGGCGTCTTCGGCGTGCCGAGCTTCGTCGTGGACGACGAGGTGTTCTGGGGCGCCGACGCGATCGACTTCCTCAAGGCATGCCTTGTCGATCCGGGGCTTCTTCAAAGCGACGAGATGCGGCGGGTGTCGAGCCTGCCTGTCGGCGCTTCGCGGAAGGCCTAAGAAACAACTGGGCCCCCGCCTGCGCGGGGCGACCTGTTCGGACCGTCTTACCCGTACTTGCGCTGGTCGTCGATCACCTTGCCGTCGTTCGGCAGGGCGCCGGGCGCGACGAGCTCGACCTCGCCGCGCAGCTTGGTCACCTCGCGGATGCTCGCCACGATCGCTTCCGCGAGCCCGGCCGGGCGCTCGCGCACTTCGCATCGCAGCGTCATGCGGTCGTTGCCCGACTCGCCCTCCACGACGAGCCGGGCGCGCAGGATCTCCGGATGCCGGCGCGCGAGCTCGCTCACCTGGCCGGGGGTGACGAACATCGCGCGCACCTTGGTGCTCTGGTCGGCGCGACCCATCCAGCCCTTGATGCGCACGTTGGTACGGCCGCACGGGCTTCTGCCGGGCAGCACCGCCGAGAGGTCGCCGGTCGCGAAGCGGATGAGAGGATAGTCGCGGTTGAAAGTCGTCACCACCACTTCGCCGACCTCGCCGTCCGGCACGGGATCGCCGGTTCCCGGCCGCACGATCTCGACGAGGATGCCCTCAGCGACGATCATGCCTTCGTTCAGCGTGCCATCGGGCATGAGCGACTCGTAGGCGATGAGGCCGAGGTCGGCGCTCGCGTAGCACTGCGTTACGCGGATGCCGCGCTCGCGCATGGCGCTACGCAGCGCCGGCGGCAGATACTCCGCGCCGACCATGGCCTTCCGCAGGGCGCCGATGTCGGCGCCAAGCTCGTCGGCCTTCTCGACGATGAGCTTCAGGAACGAGGGCGTGCCGATATAGCCGTTGGCGCGCAGCCCGGCGAGCGCGGCGACCTGCATCTCGGTCTGTCCCACGCCGCTCGGGACCACGGTGCAGCCGATCGCCCGCGCGCCGGATTCGAGCATGGAGCCCGCCGGCGTGAAGTGATACGAGAACGTGTTGAGGACGATGTCGCCGGCCCGGAAGCCGCCGGCAAAAAGGGCGCGCGCGGTGCGCCACCAGTCCTTCGCCGTTCCTTCCGGGTCGTAGATCGGCCCGGGCGATACGAAGAGCTTGCCCAGCTTCTCCACCGGGGTGGCGTTCAGCCCGCCGAGCGGCGGCAGCGCCTTCTGCAGCGCCGCGAGGTCGGACTTGCGGGTGACCGGGAGCCGCGCCAGGGCCTTGCGCGAGGTCACCTTGCGCGGGTCGACGTCGGCGAGGATGCGTGCAAAGCCTGGCGCCCTGCGCTTGGCGTGCGCCACCTGGAGCGGAAGCGCGGCGAGCAGCGCCGCCTCGCGCACGCTCGGCGCCCGCGTCTCCAGCCGGTCGTAGTGCTCGGCCCGGGGCTTCTTCAGAGCCAACGCTTGCGGCGCCGGTAGGATTTGACGTCGCGGAAGCTCTTGCGCCCGCCCGAGGAGAAGCCGAGGTAGAACTCCTTCACGTCCTCGTTCTCGGCGAGCGACCGGCCTTCGCCGTCCATGACCACACGGCCGTTCTCCAGGATATAGCCGTAGCCGGCGTAGCGAAGCGCGATGCTCGTGTTCTGCTCCGCAAGGAGGAAGCTCACCTTCTCCTTCTCGTTCAGATCCTTGACGATGTCGAAGATCTCCTCGACGAGCTGGGGCGCGAGGCCCATCGACGGCTCGTCGAGCAGGATCATGGTCGGGCGAGCCATCAGGGCGCGGCCGATGGCCGTCATCTGCTGCTCTCCGCCCGAGGTATAGCCGGACTGCGAGTGCCGGCGCTCGCGCAGCCGCGGAAAGTAGTGGTAGACGCGCTCGAGGTCGTCCTTGACCGCGCCGCGCGAGCCGGATCGCGTGTAGGCCCCCGTCAGGAGGTTCTCTTCAACTGTCAGGTGCTGGAAGCAGTGGCGGCCCTCCATGACCTGGCAGATCCCCCGCTTCACGAGCGCCGACGGATTCAGCCGGTCGATGCGCTCGTCGCGGAACGTGATGCTTCCCTTGGTCACCTCGCCGCGCTCGGCGCGCAGGAGGTTGGAGATCGCTTTCAGCGTGGTCGTCTTGCCGGCGCCGTTGGCGCCGAGGAGCGCCACGATGCCGCCTTCGGGAACGGTAAGGGACACGCCCTTCAGCACGAGGATGACGTGGTTGTAGATCACCTCTATGCCGTTTACCGCCAGCATGGCGTTGGTGCTCATTCGCTGTTCCTGCCTGTTCGCGTTGCTGCCCGGGTGGTCTTCGACCTTCGTCCTTGCCGGAAGCAAGGCCCGCCCGCGCGGCAGCAGCGCCGCAGCGGGCGGGGAGGACTCGCCCGGCTCAGCCGGTCAGTCCGCTTCCTTCGCGCAGTCGCGCTTGGTGAGGTTCTTCTCCTGCGCGTACTTCGTGGCCGAAGCGCGGATCATCGGCGTGAGGATCGACGTATCGGCCTCGTACCGCGTGTTGGGTTGCACCTTCCAGGCCTTGCCGTCCCACGTGTGAATCATCGCGGTGCGCGCGCCGGCGTGGTCCACGCAGGAAGTGCTGACCGGCGTCATGAACCCCGTAAGCCCCAAGCGCTTGATGGCGGCCTCGTCGATGTGGAGGTTCTCCAGTCCCCAGCGCACCTGCTCGCCCGTGAGCGGCTTCTTGCCGTAGCGGATCTGCGCGCGCTTCACCGCCTCGACGCCCATCATGGCCGAGACCATGCCCCGGTTGTAGAGCACCTCGCCGATCTTCGCCTTGTCGCCAGTGCCCTGGCCCTTGTCGTACACGTACTTGATGATGTCCTTGTGGACCTGCCCCTGGCCGGCGGGAGCCAGGAACACGAGCGCGTTGTAGCCCTTCGCGCCGCTGCCGGCCGGCTCGACGTCGGGCTCGGCCCCCGACCACCACACCCCGTACATCTTGTTGCGGGGATAGCCAGTCGCGACCGCTTCCTTGATGGCGGTGGAGTTCATGACGCCCCAGCCCCAGAGGAAGACATAGTCGGGCCGCTGCTGGCGGATCTGCAGCCAGGTGGCCTTCTGCTCCACGCCCGGGTGCGTAACAGGCAGCAGGAGCAGGTTGTAGCCGTGCATCTTCGCGCGCTCCTCGAGGAGCGCGATGGGCTCCTTGCCGTAGGGCGAGTCGTGGTACACGAGCGCGATCTTCTTGCCCTTCAGCTTGGCGAGGCCGCCCTCGAGCTTGCCGACGTGCTGCACGAGGATGTCGGCCGCGTCCCAGTACGTGCCGCCGAGCGGGAAGTTCCAGCCGAAGACGCTGCCGTCCACCGAGTCGGCGCGGCCGTAGCCCGCGGTGATGAGCGGAATGTGGTCGTTGAACGACTTGTCGGTGAGCGCGAAGGTGATGCCGGTGGAGAGCGGCTGGAACAGCGTCGCGCCCGTGGGCCCCTTGCCCTTCAGGCGCTCATAGCATTCGACGCCGCGGTCGGTGGCATACCCGGTCTCGCACTCTTCGAACGTGATGCGCACGCCGTTGATGCCGCCATCGCGCGCGTTGACGAGCTTCAGGTAATCGACATAGCCGTTGGCGAACGGAACGCCGTTCGGCGCGTACGGCCCCGTGCGATACACCAGCGCGGGGAAGAACTGCTCCTTCGCCTGCGCGTACGCGGGCGCGCTCGTCATGGCCGCGCCCACCGCGGCCAGGGCGGCGATGGCCAGCCCCGCCCGCACGTGGATCTTCCGCTGCTCTTTCATCTCCATCCTCCTCGAAAAAAGACTTCCCATCATAGCCCCGTCAATGCGGGAACGGCCAGAGCCGGAGCTTTTCCTTTCCTATGGCCCAGAGCCTGGCGAGGCCATGGGGCTCGACGATCAGGAACAGCACGATCAGCGCGCCGAAGATCATGAACTCGAGATGCGAGGCGGTCGCAGTGGAGATCGGCGCCCCCAGCCACTGCGGCACCTGGTTCAGCAGGATCGGCAGCACGACGATGAAGGCGGCGCCGAAGTACGACCCCATGATCGACCCCATGCCGCCGATGATGATCATGAAGAGCAGGTTGAGCGACAGCGTGAGGTTGAAGGCGAGCGGCTCCCAGGAGCCGAGGTGGATGAAGCCCCACAGGGCCCCGGCGATGCCGCAGTAGAAGGAGCTCACGGCAAAGGCGCTCAGCTTGGCGTAGACGGGCCGGATGCCGATCACCTCGGCGGCGACGTCCATGTCGCGGATCGCCATCCACGCCCGGCCGATGTGGCCGCGCACCAGGTTCTTGGCGAGCACGGTGAAGAAGATGAGCACCGAGAGCAGGAACAGGTACTTCTCCACCGGCGAGTCGATGCGCCAGCCGAAAAGCTCGATCGGCGCCGTCGACACCGAGCCCGAGTGGGAATAGTCCGTGAACCACTTGACCCGGGCGAACAGCCAGTCGATGAAGAACTGGGCGGCGAGCGTCGCCACCGCCAGATACAGTCCCTTGATCCGCAGGCTCGGGATGCCGAACAGCATCCCGACCGCAGCAGCGATGAAGCCCGCGAGGACGAGCGCCACCAGGAAGTTGATCCCGGGCAGGCGCACGACCAGGTTCCAGGCGGCATAGGCGCCGACCGCCATGAACGCGGCATGCCCGATGGAGATCTGGCCGCAATAGCCCACGAGCAGGTTCAGGCCGATCGCTGCGAGCGCGAGGATCAGGAACGGAATCAGCATCGACAGGAAGAGGTAGTCGCTCGCAAGGAGCGGCACCGCCAGGTAGGCGAAGGCGATGAGCCCGATCATGAAGACGCGATCCTGCAGCACGGGCAGCATCTGCTGGTCCGCGCGGTAGGTGGACTTGAACTGGCCGTTCTCGCGATAAAGCATCTCAGACCCTGTCGATGTGCCGCTCGCCGAACAGGCCCTCGGGCCGCACGAGCAGGAAAAGCAGCGCGAGGACGTACGCGAACCAGTTCTCGATGCCGCCGCCGGCGAGGTCGAACGCCGCGACGAGCGGCGGCGCGAGGAACACCTCGGCCATCTTCTCGCCCACGCCGATGATGAGGCCGCCGATGATGGCGCCGGGAACGGAGGTGAACCCGCCCAGGATCACGACCGGAAGCGCCTTCAGCGCGACGAGCGAGATCGAGAACTGCACGCCCAGCTTGCCGCCCCAGATCACCCCGGCCACGATGGCGACGATGCCGGCGACGGCCCAGACGATCACCCAGATGTGGTTGAGCGGGATGCCGATGGACTGCGCCGCCTGGTGGTCGTCGGCGACCGCCCGCAGGGCGCGCCCGGTCGCCGTCTTCTGGAAGAAGAGCGCGAGCGCGCCGACCAGGATGATGGCGACCACCGCGGCGACCACGTCGTCGCGGTTGATGAGAATCCCGCCTTCGAGCACGTTGTCCAGGACCAGGACCGGCTCTCGCGCGATGCCGAGGTCGATCGAGTAGATGTCGCTGCCCCAGACGGTCTGCCCGAAGCCGTCGAGGAAGTAGGTGACGCCGAGGGTCGCCATGAGGAGCGCCACGGCGTCCTGATTGACGAGCGGGCGCAGCACGACGCGCTCGATCACCATCGCGAGCACGACCATGATCACGATGGCCACCAGGATCGCCGCCCAGAGCGGCATCCGCTCCGCGAGCCGCGCCACCGACAAGGCGGCGAAGAGCACCATGGCGCCCTGGGCGAAGTTGAAGACGCCCGAGGCCTTGAAGATCAGCACGAAGCCGAGCGCCACGAGCGAATAGAGCACGCCGGTCATGAGGCCGCCAAGGAGGACCTCGAGCCAGAAGCCGAGCGGCGTGACGCCGAGCGCGAGCGGGGCGAAGAGCCCGACCACGAGGAGGGTGCAGAGCGCGATGACGGGGACGTGCGCTTTCATGGTCGCGGCGGTCTCAATGGCTGGTGCCGAGATAGGCGTCGATGACGGCCTGGTTGGAGCGCACCTCCTCGGGCACGCCGTCGGCGATCTTGCGGCCGTAGTCGAGCACCACGACGCGGTCGGAGATGTCCATGACCACGCCCATGTCGTGCTCGATGAGCACGATGGTGGTGCCGAGCTGGTCGTTGGCGTCCAGGATGAAGCGGCACATGTCCTGCTTTTCTTCGAGGTTCATGCCCGCCATCGGTTCGTCGAGCAGCAGCATCTGCGGCTCGGAGGCGAGCGCCCGCCCCAGGTCGACGCGCTTCTGCAATCCGTAGGGCAGCCGCCCCACCGGGATCTTGCGGTAGGCCTGGATCTCGAGGAAGTCGATGATCCGCTCCACCTTCTCGCGGTGCTCGAGCTCTTCGCGCTCGGCCGGGCCGATGCGGATCGCCTGCGCGAGGATGCTCGAGCGCATGCGGAGGTTGCGCCCGGTCATGATGTTCTCGAGCACGCTCATGCCCTTGAAGAGGGCGATGTTCTGGAAGGTGCGGGCGATTCCCATGACCGCCGCACGACGGGGCTGCATGTCGCTGAACGTCTGGTTGCGGAAGCGGATGCGGCCCTTCTGCGGGTGGTAGACGCCATTGATGACGTTCAGCATGGAGGACTTGCCGGCGCCGTTCGGGCCGATGATGGCGCGCACCTCGTGCTCCCGCACGTCGAACGACACGTTTTGCAGCGCCTTCACGCCGCCGAAGGAGAGCGAGACGTCCTCGACCGCGAGGATCACCTCGCCGACCGTGCGGCCGGTGGAGTGCAGGTGGACTTCGGGGGCCGTCATCCTACGCGGCCTTCTTCGCCGCCGCGGCTGCGAACGTCTTCGCGTCGCGGATTTTCAGGTCGGCCGAGAAGGTCCCGGTGCGCCCGTCCTCGTAGCGCACCTGCGCCTGTACGTGAACCGAATCGCGCCCCGCATAGAGCGCCTCCACGAGCGATCCGTACTTCTCGCCGATGAACCCGCGCCGCACCTTCCTCGTGCGGGTGAGCTCGCCGTCGTCGGCGTCGAGCTCCTTGTGCAGGATGAGGAACCGGTGGATCTGCGAGTTGGCGAGCTCCGGGTCCTGCGCCAGATCGGCGTTGACGCGCTCCACGCACTCGCGCACGAGCTCGTAGACCTCCGGCTTGGAGGCGAGGTCGGTGTAGCCGGAGTAGGGCAGGTTGCGCCGCTCGGCCCAGTTCCCCACCGCCTCGGGGTCGATGTTGATGAAGGCGCAGACACGGTCGCGGCCGTGCCCGAAGCAGACCGCCTCGCGCACGAACGGAAAGAACTTCAGCTTGTTCTCGAGGTACTTCGGCGCGAAGAGCGTGCCGTCGGAGAGGCTGCCGACATCCTTCACGCGGTCGATGATCTTCACGTGGCCGTCCTGGTCGAAGTAGCCGGCGTCGCCCGTGTGGTACCAGCGCTCGGCGTCCAGCGCCTCGAGGGTGGCCTCCGGGTTCTTGTAGTACTCCTTGAAAAGCCCGGGGCTGCGGATGAGGAGCTCGCGCTGCGGCGTGAACTTGAGCTCGACCCCCGGCACCGCGGGCCCGACCGTGTCGGGCCGCACCTGGCCGTCGGGCTGCACGCAGACGAAGACCGCGGTCTCCGTCGAGCCGTAAAGCTGCTTCAGGTTGATGCCGATCGAGCGGTAGAACTTGAAGAGATCCGGGCCGATCGCCTCGCCCGCCGTGTAGCCCACCTTGATGCGGCTCATTCCGAGGACGTTGCGCAGCGGCCCGTAGATGAGCAGGTCGCCCAGGCCATAGAGGAGCCGGTCGAACAGGGAAACCTTCTTTCCGTCCAGGATGGCCCCGCCCACCCGCTCCGCCACGCGCATGAAATAGGCGTAGAGCCAGCGCTTGAAGCGGGAGGCGTCCTCCATGCGGATCGACACCTGCGTAAGCAGGTTCTCCAGCACGCGGGGCGGCGCGAAGTAGTAGGTCGGCCCGATCTCGCGCATGTCGGTCATGACCGTCTCGGACGATTCGGGACAGCAGATGCAGTAGCCGGCCACGAGGGCCTGCGCGCAGGAGAAGATGTTCTGCCCGATCCAGGCAGGCGGCAGGTAGGCGAGGATCACGTCGTCCTCGCCCAGCCGGTCGAGCTCCGCTGCGGTGCGCGAGGGACCGATCAGGCTCGCGTGCGTGTGCACCACGCCCTTGGGCGCGGCGGTCGTGCCCGAGGTGAAGAACATGGCCGCCGTGTCGCTTCCGGTTCCCTTTGCGATCTCGGTCTCGATAAAGCTCGGGTCGCGCCGGTAGCTCTGGCGGCCCTCTTCGATGACCTTGTCGTAGGCGAGGAGCTGCGGCTGCCTGTAATGGCGCAATCCCCGGGGATCGTCGTAGATGATGCGGGTAATGGTCGGGCACTGAGGCAGGATCTCCAGGAGCTTGTCCACCTGCTCCTGGTCCTCCGCGAACACGAAAGCCACGCCGGCGGCCTGGATGGGGAAGACCATCTCCGCGGCGACGGCATCCTGGTACAGCGGCACGGGGATGCCGCCGAGGCACTGGACGGCCGCCATGGCGGCATAGAGGCGCGGCCGGTTGTCGCCCACGAGGGCGAAATGGTCCCCGCGCTTGAAGCCCATGGCCGCGAGGGCGCTCGCCAGCGCCCGGGTCTCCTCGGCGAACTCGTGCCAGGTCCACGTTTGCCAGATGCCGAGGTCCTTTTCCCGGATGGCCGGCCGGCTGCCCCGCACCCTGGCGTGGTGCATCAGCAGTTTCGGAAACGTGTCCAGCGCCCCGATGTCCTCACTCATCGAGCCTCCTCCTCAGGTGGCTTTGCCGGCAGGCGAACCCATTCTTGCACAAATTCGCGGGGTTGCCCGCGACCGTGCCGCCCGGGAGTGTAGGCACGCGGATGGTCAGCGGGTTGTCAAATGGATGACAATCGCGGCATGGCTTCACTGGAGGAGCTCCTCGACGCGTCGCTCTGGACCCGGGACCTCGATCCCGAGACGCGCGCATGGATTAGCGGCGAGCTGATCGAGCGCCGCGTTCCGGCCGGCGGCTACGTCTGCCGCAAGGGGGAGCCGGTCGAGTACTGGATCGGCGTCATCGACGGACTGCTCAAGCTTTCGAACGTCGCGCCCTCGGGCAAGACGGCCACTCTGACCGGCGTGCCGGCGCTCGGCTGGTTCGGGGAGGGCTCGCTCCTGAAAGACGAGCCCCGCCGCTACGATGCGGTCGCGCTGCGGGAGAGCCGCGTCGCCCTCATGCCGCGCGCGGCCTTTCACCGCCTGCTCGATACGTCGATCCCCTTCAACCGCTTCATGCTCACGCAGCTGAACGAGCGGCTCGGCCTTTTCATCTCGATGCTGGAGCACGAGCGCCTGCTCGAGACCGACGCGCGCGTCGCCCGCTGCCTCGCCTCCCTCTTCAATCCGATCCTCTACCCGGGGGGCGGGCAACGCATCGCGATCTCCCAGGAGGAGATCGGCTTTCTCTCCGGGGTCTCCAGGCAGCGCGTCAACCAGGCGCTGCAGGTGCTCGAGAAAGAGGGGCTCGTCGCCGTGGAATACGGCGGGCTCACCATCCTCGACCTGGAGGGGCTGCGGACCTTCGGCAGCTAGGATCCTAGAGGTTGCGGCGGTACTGCCCGCCCACCTCGAAGAGGGCGTGGGTGATCTGGCCGAGCGAGCAGACGCGAACGGCGTCCATGAGCACGGCGAAGACGTTCTCGTTGCGCATCACGGCCTGACGCAGCCGCTCGAGCATGGGGCCGCTCGCGTCGCGGTTTCGCGCCTGGAACTCGCGCAGCCGCTTGAGCTGGGAGCGCTTCTCCTCCTCGGTCGAGCGGATGAGCTCGAGCTTCTGCGGCGCCCCCTCGCCGCGGGGATTGCGGAACGTGTTCACCCCGACGATCGGATGCGAGCCATCGTGCTTGCGGTGCTCGTAGTAGAGCGACTCTTCCTGGATCTTGCCCCGCTGGTAGCCCGTTTCCATGGCGCCCAGCACGCCGCCGCGGCTGGAGATCGCGTCGAATTCCTTCAGCACCGCCTCCTCCACGAGGTCGGTCAGCTCCTCGATGATGAACGAGCCCTGGTTCGGGTTCTCGTTCTTCGCCACGCCCCACTCCTTGTTGATGATCATCTGGATGGCCATGGCGCGACGCACCGAGTCTTCGGTCGGCGTGGTGATCGCCTCGTCGTAGGCGTTGGTGTGGAGCGAGTTCGTGTGGTCGTACGTGGAGATGAGCGCCTGCAGCGTCGTGCGGATGTCGTTGAAGGCGATCTCCTGGGCGTGCAGCGAGCGCCCGGAGGTCTGCGAGTGGAACTTCAGCTTCTGGCTGCGCTCGTTCGCGCCGTAGCGGTGCTTCATCGCCACGGCCCAGATGCGCCGCGCGACCCGGCCGAGCACCGCGTACTCGGGGTCCATGCCGTAGGAGAAGAAGAACGAGAGGTTCGGCGCGAACTCGTCGATCTTCATGCCGCGCGCGAGGTAGGCCTCGACGAACGTGAAACCGTTGGCGAGCGTGAAGGCGAGCTGCGAGATGGGGTTCGCCCCTGCCTCGGCGATGTGGTAGCCCGAGATCGACACCGAGTAGAAGTTGCGGACCTGGTTCTCGATGAACCAGGCCTGGATGTCGCCCATGACCTTGAGCGAGAACTCCGTCGAGAAGATGCAGGTGTTCTGGCCCTGGTCCTCCTTGAGGATGTCGGCCTGCACGGTTCCCCGGACGGCCGAGACGGTTCTTCTCCGGATCTCCTCCATCTCGTCCTTCGTCGGAGGACGGGAATGCCGCTGGGCGAATGCGTCGAGCTGCTGGTCGATGGCGGTGTTGAAGAACATCGCCAGGAGCGTGGGCGCAGGCCCGTTGATCGTCATGGACACGGAGGTCTGCGGGTCGCACAGGTCGAAGCCCGCGTAGAGCGCCTTCATGTCGTCGAGGGTCGCGATCGAGACGCCCGAGTTGCCCACCTTGCCGTAGATGTCGGGACGCTCGTCCGGATCGAAGCCGTAGAGGGTCACCGAGTCGAACGCGGTCGAGAGCCGCTTCGCCGGCATGTCCTTCGAGAGGAGATGGAAGCGCCGGTTGGTGCGGAAGGGATCGCCCTCGCCGGCGAACATCCGCGTCGGATCCTCGTTCTCGCGCTTGAAATGGAAGACGCCCGCCGTGAAGGGGAACTCGCCGGGCAGGTTCTCGCGCATGCGCCAGCGCAGGAGCTCGCCGTGGTCCTCGAAGCGGGGCAGCGCCACTTTCGGCACCTTGGTGCCCGAAAGCGACGTATGGTTGAGCGTCGTGCGGATCTCGCGGTCCCGCACCCGCACGACCTGCTCGTCGCCGGAGTACGCCCGCACCGTGTCGGGCCAGCGCTCGATGAGCCTCGCCGCGTCGTCATCCAGGCGCCGTGCCGCAATCAGCTCGTCGATTTCCGGGAGCCGCCGGCCGAGCATGCGCTGCGTCGCCTCGAGCTGCTGGCGCTCGCGAGCCGTGCGCGCCTGCGCTTCGGCACGACGATGATAGCCGCGCACGGTCTCGGCAATTTCGGCCAGGTAGCGCTGCCGCTCGGTCGGGATGACGACGTTGATGCCCGAAGACACCTTGGTCGCCGGCCGTGGAAGCCGGCCTCGCCTGAGGCGCAGGCCCTTCTCGCTCAGCCTCTCGGCGAGCGCGTGGTAGAGCGCGGTGACGCCGTCGTCGTTGAAGCGGGCGGCGATGGTGCCGAAGACCGGCATGTCCTCGGGCGCGGCGCGGAAGGCTTCGGTGTTGCGCTGGACCTGCTTGCGCACGTCGCGCAGCGCATCCTGCGCGCCCTTGCGATCGAACTTGTTGATCGCGACGAGGTCGGCGAAGTCCAGCATGTCGATTTTCTCGAGCTGGCTCGCGGCGCCGAACTCGGGCGTCATGACGTAGAGCGAAACGTCCACGAAGGGCACGATGGCCGCGTCGCCCTGGCCGATGCCCGCCGTCTCGACGATGACGAGGTCGAAGCCGTGCGCCTTGCAGGCGGCGATGGCATCGCCGAGCGCTGCCGAGATCTCGCTGCCCGCCGAGCGCGTGGCGAGCGAGCGCATGAAGACGTTCGGGCCCTGGATCGAGTTCATTCGGATGCGGTCGCCGAGGAGCGCCCCGCCGGTCTTGCGCCGGGTCGGATCGACCGAGAGCACCGCGATCTTCAGCTCCTCGCCCTGATCCAGGCGGAAGCGGCGCACGAGCTCGTCGGTGAGCGAGCTCTTGCCGGCTCCGCCGGTGCCGGTGATTCCGAGAACCGGCGCGGAGCTCAGCTTCGCCTTCTGCAGGAGGGCTTCCCTGGAGGAAGGATCGAGGGCCTCGAGCTCCAGCGCCGTGATGGTCTGGGCCAGCGTCTTCGGCGGCTTCTGCACGGGGTCGAAGTCGCAGCGCGCCAGCATGTCGTTGATCATGCCCTGCAGGCCCATGCGGTGGCCGTCCTCGGGCGAGTAGATGCGCGCCACGCCGTAGTCCTGCAGCGCCTTGATCTCCTCGGGGACGATCACGCCGCCGCCGCCGCCGAAGACGCGCACCTGGGGGCCGCCACGCTCCTTGAGGAGGTCCACCATGTAGCGGAAGAACTCGATGTGCCCGCCCTGGTAGGAGGACACGGCGATGCCCTGCACGTCCTCCTGCAGCGCGGCGGTGACGATCTCGTCGACCGAGCGGTTGTGCCCGAGGTGCACGACCTCGGCCCCCGAGGCCTGCAGGATCCGGCGGATGATGTTGATCGAGGCGTCGTGGCCGTCGAAGAGGCTCGCCGCGGTGACGAAGCGGATCTTGTGCCTTGCCTTGTAGACGAGCTTCGCCGAGTCGGAGAGGTCGGTCATGGGCGCCTCGAGCCTAGTTAACGTTTACGTCAACGTCAATCTCGATACGACGGGTCCCGGGCGTCGACGAGCCGCACCATGGCGGCGAAGACGTCCTCGCAGGTGCGCTTCTCGCCGGGGCCCGACTCGCGCACGGCCTGCGGGAAGACCTCCGGCCGGATCGGGTGGATGGCGCCGGCCGCGCTCGCCGCGATCTGCACGTCGCAGGCCCGCTGCAGCGTCCAGAGCATGAGGAACGCCTCGGGGACGCTCGGCCCCCAGGCGAGCAGGCCGTGGTTGCGCAGGATCACGGCGGGCTTGTCGCCGATGTCGCGCACCAGGCGCTCGCGCTCGCCCGTCTCGACGGTGATGCCCTCGAACTCGTGGTACGCCACCTTCCCGTGCAGCATCGCGCTGTAGAAGTTGTCGGGCGAAAGGCCCGACTTCAGGCATGCGACCGCGATGCCGGTGGTGGTGTGCGTGTGCATCACGCAGTGCGCGTTGGGAATCGACGTATGGATGGCCGAATGGATCACGAAGCCGGCGCGATTCACCGGCCAGCGGCTCTCGCGCAGCGCGTTGCCCTCGGCGTCGATCAGCACGAGGCTCGAGGCGGTCACTTCGCGGTAATGCAGGCCGAACGGATTGATGAGGAAGCGGACCTCGGGCCCGGGCACGCGGACGGTGATGTGGTTGAAGATCATCTCCGTCCAGCCCAGCATGTCGAAGACGCGATAGCAGGCGGCAAGCTCGACGCGCGCCTTGCGCTCCGCCTCGGTCATCGGAAGGTCCTTCACTGCACGGACGGCGTTGTCCAGGTAGATGGTCATCGCATTGCCCCTCTCTCAGGTCCGAGTTTAGCCGGGAAACCGGCGCTTCAAGTCGCGCAGCACCTCTCGCGCGCAGTTGTGGCCGGGAGCGCCGGTCACGCCGCCCCCGGGGTGCGCGCCGGAGCCGCACAGGTAGACGCCCCTGACGGGCGCGCGATAGTCCGCATGGCCGAGGAGCGGCCGGGCCGACCAGAGCTGATCCAGCGAGAGGGCGCCGTGGAAGATGTCGCCGCCCACGAGACCGAACTCGCGCTCGAGGTCCGCGGGCGAGAGCGCGCTGTAGCCAAGCACGCTCTCCCGGAAGCCCGGCGCGTGCGACTCGATCACCCCGAAGATGCGCTCGATGGCTTCGGGCTTGCGCGCATCCCAGTCCGCCTGCGGATCGAAGTGCTGGCAGAAGAGGCTCGCGACGTGAGCGCCCTTGGGCGCGAGCGTGTCGTCCAGCAGGCTGGAGATCACCATCTCGACGATCGGCCGGCGCGAGAGGCCTTCCTTGCGCGCATCGGCGTACGCGGCCTCCATGTAACCGAGGGACGGCGCCATGATGATGCCCGAGGCATGGTGCGGCCCCTCTTCCGGCAGGCACGAAAAGCGGGGCAGCCGCGAGAGCGCGACATTCATCCGGAAGGTCCCGGAGGCGCACTTGTACGTGCGCATGCGAGCGACGAACTCCGGCGGCAGGCTCTTCTCGTCCATCAGCTGCAGATAGAGCAACTTGGGGTTCACGTTGGCGACGACGGTGCGGGCGGCAATGGCGGTGCCATCCGCGAGCGTCACGCCGTCGCCGCGCACGCGTGCAACCGGCGCCTCGCAGCGGATCTCGACGCCGAGGCGCCGCGCTTCCTTCGAGAGCGCCTGCGTGATGGCGCCCATCCCGCCGATCGCATGTCCCCACAGGCCGCGCTTCCCGTTCACTTCGCCGAAGACATGGTGCAGGAGCACGTAGGCCGTTCCCGGGTGGTAGGGGCTCGCGTAGTTTCCGACCACGGCGTCGAAGCCGAACGCCGCCTTGATCGGCGCCGACTCGAACCAGGCGTCGAGGATTTCCCCCGCCGGGCGGGTGAAGAACGCGAGCAGGTCGCGTCGCCCTTCCATGTCGAGCCGCTTCGCAAGCTTCCCCGCGCGCCAGGCGCGCGCGAGGTCGAGCAAGCCGCCACCCACGTTCGGCGGACATTCGAGGATGAGCGAGCGCAGCACTTCGGCCATGCGCTCGATGCTCGCGTAGTACGCGGGGAGGCGCTCGGCGTCACGCGCCGAGAACCTGGCGACCTCGGCCTGCGTGGCGGCGAGCCCGCCGCCCACCTTGAGATAGCCGCCCTCCAGCGGAAGGAAGTTGGCGAGCGGCCGCTCCACGATGCGCAGCCCGTGCTCGGCGAGGCGCAGGTCGCGGATCACCTTGGGCTGCAGCAGGCTCACCGTATACGCGGCCACCGAGTTGCGAAAGCCCGGGTAGAACTCTTCGGTCGCCGCGGCGCCGCCGACCGTGCCGCGCCGCTCGAGGACGAGCACGCGCAGGCCTGCTCTTGCGAGGTAGCAGGCGCAGACGAGGCCGTTGTGGCCGGCGCCTACCACGACGGCATCGGGCTTCATGACCGTTCGACCGCTCAGGCCTCGATTCGTGCGCCGCTCTGCGGGTCGAAATAATGCGCCTTGTCCGGGTCGTACCGCAGGGGCAGCCGGCCGACGCGGGCGTCCATGGAGGCATGCAGGCGGGCAGCGACGCGGGTTCCGTTCTTGCCGACGTGGCCATAGACCAGGGTGTCCGCGCCGAGCGGCTCGATCAGGTCCACCTCGACCTCGAGCCGGGCATCCGAAGGCGAGCACGGCTCCAGGTGCTCCGGGCGGATGCCGAAGATGACCGGGCGGCCGTCTCGCTCCTGGGGGATCAGGTTCATCGGCGGCGAGCCGATGAAGCTTGCGACGAAGGTGGTCGCCGGCCGGGCGTAGATCTCGAGCGGCGCCCCGACCTGCTCCGCTCGCCCCGCATTCATGACGATCATGCGCTGGGCGAGCGTCATCGCCTCGATCTGGTCATGCGTGACGAAAAGGCTCGTCGTGTTCAGGCGCTTGTGCAGCGACTGCAGCTCCGCGCGCATCTGCACGCGAAGCTTCGCGTCCAGGTTGGAGAGCGGCTCGTCGAACAGGAACACCGCCGGCTCGCGCACGATGGCGCGGCCCATCGCCACGCGCTGGCGCTGCCCGCCGGAAAGCTGGCGGGGCTTGCGCTCGAGAAAGCCGCCGAGCTCCAGGATCTCCGCCGCCCGGCGTACCCGCTGGTCGATCTCCGCCTTCGGCAGGCCCTTGATGCGCAGGCCGTACGACATGTTGTCGTAGACGCTCATGTGCGGGTAGAGGGCGTAGTTCTGGAACACCATGGCGATGTTGCGCTCGGCCGGCTCGAGCCGGTTCACCACCCGGCCGCCGATGGCGATCTCGCCCGCGGTGATCGTCTCCAGGCCGGCGACCATCCGGAGCAGGGTGGACTTCCCGCAGCCCGAAGGCCCGAGGATCACGATGAACTCGCCATCGGCCACGTCCATGGTGACCCCGTGGATCACCTGCACGTCGCCGTAGCTCTTCTTGACGTCGCGAAAGCTGAGCTCGGCCATTATTTTTCGGTTTCCACGAGTCCGCGAACGAACCACTTCTGCATGACGAGCACCACGATCGCCGGCGGCAGCATGGCAAGCATGGCGGTGGCCATGATCAGGTTCCACTCGTTGGTCGCGTCGCTGCCCACGATCATGCGCTTGATGCCGATCACGGTCGTGTACATCGACTCGTCGGTGGTGATGAGAAGCGGCCAAAGATACTGGTTCCAGCCGTAGATGAACTGGATCACGAAGAGCGCCGCGATGCTCGTCTTCGAGAGCGGCAGCAGCACGTCGACGAAGAAGCGCAGGGGGCCGGCGCCGTCGATGCGGGCGGCCTCGGCAAGCTCGTCCGGCACCGTGAGGAAGAACTGGCGGAAGAGGAACGTGGCGGTCGCCGACGCGATGAGCGGCAATGTCAGGCCGACGTAGGAATTCAGCATCCGCAGGTCGGACACGACCTCGAAGGTGGGGATGATCCGCACCTCGACGGGCAGCATCAGCGTGATGAAGATCAGCCAGAAGAAGGTCATCCGCAGCGGAAAGCGGAAGTACACGATGGCGAACGCCGAGATGATCGAGATGGCGATCTTGCCGAGCGCGATGCCGAGCGCCATGACCGTGCTGTTCACGAGCATCGTGCCCACCGCCGCGGTCGAGCCTTTCGTCGAGCCGGCGGTCAGCGCCTGCCGGTAGTTCTCGACGAGCTGGTCGCCCGGCAGGAGCGGCATCGGCACTTCCAGGATGCGCTCGAGCGTATGGGTGGACGCCACGAACGTGACGTAGACGGGGAAGGCGATCACCAGCACGCCGAGGATCATGACGGCGTGCGAGAGGAAGGTGACGAAGGGCCGGTTCTCTACCATGGCGTCATGGTCAGTACTGGACCTTGCGCTCGATGAACCGGAACTGCACGACGGTGAGCGCGATGACGATCAGCATCAGGATCACCGACTGCGCCGAGGAGCCGCCGAGATCCGTGGCCTTCACGCCGTCGTGGTAGACCTTGTAGACGAGGATGTTCGTGTCCTGGCCCGGTCCGCCCTGCGTCGTCGCATCGATGATGCCGAAGGTGCCGAAGAAGGCGTAGACCACGTTGACCACGAGCAGGAAGAAGGTGGTGGGCGAAAGGAGCGGGAAGACGACCGTCCAGAAGCGCCGCAAAGGTCCCGCGCCGTCGATCGCGGCCGCTTCGATGAGCGAGCGCGGGATCGACTGCAGCCCCGCGAGGAAGAAGACGAAGTTGTAGCTGATCTGGTTCCACACCGCCGCCATGACGATGAGGAGCATCGCCTGGTCGCCATTGAGCAGCCAGTTCCAGTTGATGCCGAACCAGCCTCTCAGCGCGTAGGAGACGATGCCGATCGAGGGCGCGAACAGGAACGCGTAGAGCACGCCGGCGACGGCCGGCGCCACGGCATACGGCCAGATGAGCAGCGTCCGGTAGGCGGTCGCGCCCCGGATGACGCGGTCGGCCATCACGGCGAGGAGCAGCGAGAGCGCGATGCCGAAGAAGGCGACGAGCAGGCTGAACACCGCGGTGACGCGGAAGGAATGAAGATAGCTCTCGTCCCTGAAAAGCGAGATGAAGTTCTGCAGCCCGACGAACTGGGTCTTCAGGCCGAAGGCGTCCTGCAGCTGGAACGAGAACCAGACCGCCTGCGTCGCCGGCCAGAAGAAGAAGACGAGCGTGACCGCGATCTGCGGCGCGACGAGCGCGTAGGGCAGCCAAGCCGACCTGAAGACGACCCGCTTTTCCATTGAAGCACGCCGGGGGGCGGCGCCGCCCCCCGGTCCCTGAAGTTACTTGTTGGCGGCCTGGAACTGGCGAAGGATCTCGTTGCCGCGCCGGACGGCGTCGTCGAGCGCCTGCTTCGCATCCTTGCGGCCGGCGATCGCGGCTTCGAGCTCCTCCTCGATCACCGTGCGGCCCTGCACGAAATTGCCGAAGCGCAAGCCGCGCGAATTCCGGGTCGGCTCCTTGTTCGTGAGCTGCCGCACCGCCATGTCGCGGCCCGGGTTCTGGTCATAGAAGCCCGACTTGCGCGTCATCTCGTAGGCGGCCTTCGTGATCGGCACGTAGCCGGTCCTCTTGTGCCATTCCATCTGGATCTCGGGCCGGGAGAGGAACGCCATGAACTTGGCCACGCCCTTGTATTCCTGCGCCGTGCGCCCGCTCATGACCCAGAGCGACGCCCCCCCGATGATCGAGTTCTGCGGCGCCCCCTTGACGTCGTCATGATAGGGGAGGAAGCCGATCTCCCAATCGGTCTTGCCGGCCTTGATGATGTTGCCCAGCGCGCCGGCGCTGATCGTCGCCATGGCGCACTCGCCGGCGGCGAACCGCGAATCGGCCTGGTTCGTGCGGCCCGCGTAGGTGAAGAGGCCCTTCTTCGCCATGTCGGCCAGCATCTTGACGTGCCGGACGTGCAGGGGGGAGTTGAAGGTGAACTGCGTGTCGAGGCCCTCCATGCCGTTCATCTTGGTGCCGATGGGCACGTTGTGCCAGGCGCTGAAGTTCTCGATGTGCACCCACGAGGGCCAGCCCGTGGTGTAGACGCACTCCTGGCCCGCCGCCTTCAGCTTTTCCGCCACCGCGATCAGCTCTTTCCAGGTTTTCGGCGGCACGGGATTCACGCCCGCCGCCTTGAACTTGTTGCGGTCGATGTAGAAGAGCGCGGTCGAGCTGTTGAAGGGCAGCGACAGCATGTTGCCCTTCGGGTCGCTGTAGTAGCCGGTCACGGTCGGGAGGTAGGCCTTGGGATCGAACGGCTCGCCGGCTTCCTTCATGAGCTGGTAGACCGGCTTGACGGCGCCTTTCGCGTTCATCATGGTCGCCGTTCCGACCTCGAACACCTGCAGGATGTGCGGGGCCTGGCCGGCGCGGAAGGCGGCGATCGCGGCGGTCATCGATTCCGGATACGATCCCTTGTAGGAAGTGACCACCCGGTAGTCCTTCTGATCGGCATTGAACTTGTTCGCCAGGTCGTTCAGCGCCTCGCCGAGCGCCCCGCCCATCGAATGCCACCATTGAATCTCGGTCTGCGCATGCGCCGTGCCGACCATCATTGCCGCGCCGACGGCCAGCGCGATCGTCCTCTTCAACATTGCACCCCCTCCAAGAAAATGAGCGTACGAAATCGGCCTACGAGAGGCCGCCAAGATTATTCCACTGTGACCGACTTCGCCAGATTACGCGGCTTGTCCACGTCCGTCCCCCGGGCGAGAGCCGTGTGATAGGCGAGAAGCTGCAGGGGCACCACGTGCAGGATGGGCGAGAGCGGCCCATAGTGCTCCGGCAGCCGGATGACGTGCAGGGCCGGCCCGGGAGCGATCCGGCTCCCCGCGTCGGTGAAAACATACAGCTCTCCGCCCCGCGCACGCACCTCCTGCATGTTCGACTGCAGCTTCTCCAGAAGGGCGTCGTTCGGCGCCACGGTAACGACCGGCATTTCGCTCGTCACCAGGGCGAGCGGGCCGTGCTTGAGCTCGCCGGCCGGGTAGGCCTCGGCGTGGATATACGAGATCTCCTTCAGCTTGAGAGCCCCCTCCAGGGCGATCGGGTAGTGCAACCCCCGGCCGAGGAAAAGCGCATGCTCCTTGCGGGCGAACCGCTCCGACCAGGCGATCACCTGGGGCTCCAGGGCGAGAACGGCGCCGAGCGCGGTCGGGAGGTGGCGCAGACTTCTAAGGTGCGCCGCTTCTTCGGACTCCCCCAGCCGCCCGCGCAGCTTGCCGAGCGTCAGGGCAAGCAGGAAGAGGCCCGTGAGCTGGGTGGTGAACGCCTTCGTCGAGGCGACGCCCACCTCCACGCCGGCGCGGGTCAGGTACTGAAGCCTCGTGAGCCGCATCATCGCGCTCGTCGGCACGTTGCAGACGGCGAGGGTCGCCTGGTGGCCCAGCGCCTGCGCGTGCTTCAGGGCCGCGAGCGTGTCGGCCGTCTCGCCGGACTGCGAGACCACGACGACCAGCGCCTGCGGATCCGGAATGCCGTCCCTGTAACGGTACTCGCTCGCGATTTCGACCTGGCATGGCAGGCGCGCGATGCTTTCGATCCAGTTGCGGGCGACGAGCCCGGAGTAGAAGCTCGTGCCGCAGGCCAGAATGAGGACCGATCGCACGCGCCCGAGCACCTCGCCCTCGGGGTCGCCGAAGAGCGCGGGGGATATGGAGCTCACGCCCTCCAGCGTGTCGGACACCGCCCGCGGCTGCTCGAAAATCTCCTTCTGCATGTAATGGCGGTAGGGGCCGAGCTCTGCGTCCGCACCCGCCGCCTTGACCACGCGGATTTCGCGCACGGCGCGCTGGCCGTTCGCCTCGAAGACCTTCCAGCCGCCGCGCTCGATGCTCACCACATCGCCTTCCTCCAGGAACACGATGCGGTCTGTCGCGCCGACGAGCGCGAGCGCATCGGAAGCGAGGAACGACTCCCCCTCGCCGAGCCCGACGACGAGCGGACTGCCGGCCCTGGCGCCGACCACCTTGCCCGGCTCGCCCTTCGCCGCCACGGCGATCGCGAAGGCGCCGCGCAAACGCCGCACCGCGGCCTGCACTGCGGCAAGCAGGTCGCCCGCGTAGAGGCTGTGCACCAGATGGGCGATGACCTCCGTGTCCGTCTGGCCTTCGAAGCGGTATCCGGCCTGCTCGAGCTCGGCGCGCAGCTCGTCGTGGTTCTCGATGATGCCGTTGTGCACCAGAGCGATCTCGCCGCGCGACACGATCGGATGCGCGTTCTCCGTCGCCGGCGCCCCATGGGTAGCCCAGCGCGTGTGCGCGATGCCGGTGACGCCCTCGAGCGCCCCGGCCCCGACGCGCTCGGCGAGGCTCGAAACCCGTGCGACGCTCACCACGCGCTCGATTCCCCCGGGGCCCACTACCGCAACGCCACAGGAGTCGTAGCCTCTGTACTCCAGGCGGCGCAGGCCCTCCACGAGCACCGGAACGATGTTCCGTCCGGCCACGGCCCCGACGATTCCACACACGGGCTCAGTCCTTTTTCTTCCTGGCGGGCGGCTTCCACCCGGGCACGGATATCTGCTTCGCGCGGGCCAGGGTCAGCTGCCCGGGTGGCGTATCCTTGCTGATCGTCGAGCCGGCGCCGATGTACGAGCCACGCGCAATGCGGACCGGTGCGACGAGCGTCGCGTCCGATCCGATGAAGCATTCGTCCTCGATTACGGTGCGATGCTTGGCCGCGCCGTCGTAGTTGCACGTGATCGTCCCGGCCCCGATGTTCACGCGAGCGCCCACCTCGGAATCGCCGACATAGGCGAGATGGTTCGCCTTGGAGCCGGCCCCGAAACGGCTCGCCTTGACCTCGACGAAGTTGCCGATGTGGACGCTTTCGCCGAGCTGGGCGCCAGGACGTAAGCGTGCATAAGGGCCAAGCCGGCAGTTGGCGCCCACTTCAGCGTCTTCCAGCTGGCAAAAGGCGTTCACTTCAGTGCCGTCGCCCAGCGTGACATTGCGAAGCACGCAGTTCGGTCCGATGCGCACCCGATCGCCGATCCGCACGCTGCCCTCGAAGACGCAGTTGACGTCGATGGAGACGTCGCGCCCGCAGGCCAGCTCCCCACGGACGTCGATCCGCTCCGGATCGGCGAGGGTTACCCCGTTGTCGAGGAGGCGGCGGGCTGTCCGGCGCTGCATGGCGCGCTCGAGGGCGGCCAGCTCGGCCTTGGAATTGACGCCGGCGACCTCCCCGGAATCGGTGACCCGGACGGCGTGCACCGGCACCCCTTCGGCCGCCGCGAGCTTTACGATGTCGGTGAGGTAGTACTCACCTTGAGCATTGTCATTTCCAATGCGTGACAGCCAGGCTCCGAGGCGTGCCGCCTTGAGCGCGAAGAAACCTGCGTTGACTTCGCCGATGGCCCGCTCGTCGTCCGAGGCGTCCTTCTCCTCGACGATGCGCGCCACGCCGCCCGACGCGTCGCGGACGATGCGACCGTAGCCTGCGGGCTCCGAAACTACGGCGGTCAAGAGGGCGACGCCGTCCCGCGAGGTTTCTCGGAGCCGCTCGAGGGTCTGCCTGGACACCAGCGGAACGTCCCCGTAGAGGACGAGCACGTCGGCATCGCGGTCGAGGTGCGGCACAGCCTGCAGGACCGCGTGGCCAGTGCCCAGACGCTCCGCCTGGTGGATCCACTCGAGGTCCGTCTCGCCGGCAAAGGCGGCGCGCACCTGCTCCGCGCCATGGCCATAGACCACGAAGATCCGCCGGGGGGAGAGGCTCCGCGCCGTCTCGAGGACGTGGGCAAGGAGCGGCCTGCCGGCAAGCGGCTGAAGCACCTTGGGCAGGTCCGAGCGCATGCGCTTGCCCGCGCCCGCCGCGAGGACGACTACGTCGAGGGACATTGCGGCGCGATTCTAGCCTGCCTGCACCGATTCCCCGGACCGCGGGCGTGAGAGGCCCGGAGTGCTTCAGCGAGGAAGCTCGGAGCTCCCCATCAGGAACTCGTCGACCGCGCGCGCGCATTGCCGGCCTTCGCGGATCGCCCATACGACGAGCGACTGGCCCCGACGCATGTCGCCGGCGGCAAACACCTTCGGCACCGACGTGGCATAGGCCGCGGCGCCTTCCGTTGCGGCTTTCGCGTTGCCACGCGGGTCTTTCTCGATGCCGAACTCGTCCAGGAGGGACTGCATCGGCGAGACGAAGCCCATGGCGAGCAGCACGAGGTCCGCGGGGATCTCGAACTCGCTGCCGGCGATCTCGGCGGGCTTGCCGTCCTTCCACTCGAGCCGCACCGCCTTGATGGCCTTCACGCGCCCGCCTTCGCCGAGGAACGCCTTGGAGGCCACGGCCCAGTCGCGCGTGACGCCTTCCTCATGCGAGCTCGAGGTCCGAAGCCGCACCGGCCAGTATGGCCATACGGGGTTGCGTTCGACGTCGGGCGGCATGGGCAGAAGCTCGAGCTGCGTGACCGATCGCGCGCCATGGCGGTTGGCGGTGCCCACGCAGTCCGACCCCGTATCGCCACCCCCGATTACCACGACATGCCGGTCGGTCGCCCAGAGATCGGGCACGCCTGCGTCCCCGGCCACACGCTTGTTCTGCAGCGGCAGGAACTCCATCGCGAAGTGCACGCCGTCGAGCTCGCGTCCCGGGATCGGCAGGTCGCGCGGCTGCTCGGCGCCGCCGGCGAGGACGACCGCGTCGAATCTCGCAAGCACATCGGCGGCGGCATGGTTCGTGCGCGCGTCGTTGCCAATACCCGGGCCCGGCCACTGCGTGCCGATCAGCACGCCCGGGCGGAACTTCACGCCCTCCTCCCGCATCTGCTCCAGGCGCCTGTCGATGTTGCTCTTCTCGAGCTTGAAATCGGGGATGCCATAGCGCAGGAGCCCGCCTATGCGATCGCTCTTGTCGAACACCGTAACGTCGTGCCCGGCGCGCGCGAGCTGCTGCGCGCAGGCGAGCCCCGCGGGCCCGGAGCCGACGATCGCAACCTTCTTGCCGGTACGGTGCGCGGCGGGCTGGGGCTGGACCCATCCCGCTTCCCAGGCCTTGTCGATGATGGCGTGCTCAATCGACTTGATGCCTACGGGGTCGCTGTTGATGCGCAGGACGCACGCTTCCTCGCACGGCGCGGGGCATACCCGGCCGGTGAACTCCGGGAAGTTGTTCGTCGAGTGCAGCACCTCGATCGCCCGCTTCCAGTCCTGGCGAAAGACGAGGTCGTTCCAGTCGGGAATGATGTTGTTCACCGGGCAACCCGACATGCAGAACGGAATGCCGCAGTCCATGCACCGCGCCCCTTGCTTGCCTGCGGCGGCGTCGTCCAGGCGAATGACGAACTCGCGGTAGTGCTTCTTCCGCGCTTCGGCCGGCTCGTGCGCCTCCTCCAGGCGTGCGTACTCGAGGAACCCCGTGATCTTCCCCATCAGGCGGCCACCCTGCTTCCGGCGCCGTGCAGCTCGCCGAGCGCCCGTCGATACTCCTTGGGAAACACCTTGACGAAGCGGCCGCGGTATTTCGCCCAGTCGCCGAGGATGGCGGCGGCGCGGCGCGAGCCGGTATACCGCTGGTGATTGGCAAGCAGCGCCTTCAGGAGCACCTCGTCGGCCTGTCCCTGATGCCACAGCTCGGGTGCGAGCTTCGCCTGCTGCTCCGATTCGGGCAGCACGGGCTCGAGATCGACCATCGCCAGGTTGCAGTACTTCGCGAATTCGCCGTTCAGGTCGAGCACGTACGCGATGCCGCCCGACATGCCGGCGGCGAAGTTGCGCCCCGTAGCGCCCAGCACGACGACCGTGCCGCCGGTCATGTACTCGCAGCCGTGGTCGCCTACCCCCTCCACGACCGCGCGCGCGCCGGAGTTGCGCACGGCGAAGCGCTCCCCCGCGACGCCGCGGAAATACGCCTCGCCAGCGATCGCGCCGTAAAGGACCACGTTGCCCGTGATGATGTTCTCGGAGGGCTCCCCGCGGAACTTCGGCGAAGGCTGCACGCTGATGCGCCCGCCGGAGAGGCCTTTGCCGCAGTAGTCATTCGTATCGCCCACGAGGTCGAGGGTGATGCCTCGGGCGAGGAAGGCGCCGAAGCTCTGGCCCGCGGAGCCCGCGAGCCGGACATGAATCGTATCGTCCGGCAGCCCCTCGTGGCCGTAGCGCTTCGCCACTTCGTAGGAGAGCATCGTGCCCACCGTCCGGTTGATGTTGCGGATCGGCGTGTCGATGTTCACCTTCTCGCCGCGCTCGAGAGCGGGCTGCGCGAGCTCGATCAGCCGACGGTCCATCGCCTTCGCCAGGCCATGATCCTGCGGCTCGCAATGGAAGCGCGCGACCTCGGCTGGCACCTTCGGCATGCTGAAGATGCGCGAGAAGTCGAGTCCTGCGGCCTTCCAGTGCTCGATGCCCTTGCGCGTGTCGAGGAGCTCCGTGCGTCCCACGAGCTCGTCGAGCTTGCGCACGCCGAGGCGCGCCATGAGCTCGCGCACTTCCTCGGCGACGAAAAAGAAGTAGTTCACCACGTGCTCCGGCTTGCCGGCGAACCGGCGACGCAGCACCGGATCCTGCGTCGCGACGCCGACCGGGCAGGTGTTCAGGTGGCACTTGCGCATCATGATGCAGCCCTCGACCACGAGCGGCGCAGTGGCGAAGCCGAACTCGTCGGCCCCGAGCAGTGCGCCGATGACGACGTCGCGGCCGGTCTTCATCTGGCCGTCGACCTGCACGGCGATGCGGCCGCGCAGCCGGTTGAGGACGAGCGTCTGCTGCGTCTCGGCAAGGCCGAGCTCCCACGGCGTGCCGGCGTGCTTGATCGACGACCAGGGCGAGGCGCCGGTGCCGCCGTCGTGCCCCGAGATCGTCACATGGTCGGCCTTGCCCTTCGCCACGCCGGCGGCGATGGTCCCTACGCCGACCTCGGAGACGAGCTTCACCGACACCGCAGCCTCGGGGTTCGCGTTCTTCAGGTCGTGGATGAGCTGGGCGAGATCCTCGATGGAGTAGATGTCGTGGTGCGGCGGCGGCGAGATCAGCTCCACTCCGGGCGTCGAATAGCGCAGCTCAGCGATGTATTCCGACACCTTGCGGCCGGGAAGCTGGCCGCCCTCGCCGGGCTTCGCGCCCTGGGCGATCTTGATCTGCACCATCTCCGCGCTGGCGAGGTATTCCGCCGTGACGCCGAAGCGGCCGGAAGCCACCTGCTTGATCTTGGACTTGAGCGAGTCGCCCGGCATGAGCGCGATGTCGGTCTCCACGCGCGTTGCGCCGAGACGGGACTTCAGCGTCTCGCCTTCCTTCACCCGGGCGTAGCGGCGGCGGTCCTCCCCGCCCTCGCCCGTGTTCGACCTGCCGCCGATGCGGTTCATGGCGATGGCGAGCGTGGTGTGCGCCTCGGTGGAGATCGAGCCGAGCGACATGGCGCCCGTCGAGAACCGCTTCACGATCTCGGCGGCGGGCTCCACCTCCTCCAGCGGCACGGGCTTGCACTGATCGAAGCGGAACTCGAACAGGCCGCGCAGGGTGAGCTGCCGGCGCGATTGCTCGTTGATGAGCTGCGCGTATTCCTTGTACGTCGCGTAAGAGTTGGAGCGTGTGGCGTGCTGCAGCTTGGCGATGGAGTCGGGCGTCCAGGCGTGCTCCTCCCCACGTACCCGCCACGCGTACTCGCCGCCCGCGTCGAGCATGTCGCGCAGCACCGGATTCGTTTCGTCGAAGGCGCTGCGATGCGTGCGGATCGCTTCCTCGGCGACGTCGAAGAGCCCGATTCCCTCGATGGTGGAGCTCGTGCCCGTGAAGTACCTGTCGACGAGCGAGCGCGCGAGGCCCACTGCCTCGAAGAGCTGCGAGCCCGTGTAGGACATGTACGTCGACACGCCCATTTTCGACATCACCTTCTTCAGGCCTTTGCCGATCGCCTTCACGTAGTTCTTGATCGCCTTGGAGGCGGCTGCGCGGTCCTCCTGATGGAAGGCAAGCACCGTCTCGAGCGCGAGATAGGGATGCACGGCCTCGGCGCCGTAGCCGCCGAGCAGCGCGAAGTGGTGCACTTCGCGGGCGCTGCCCGTCTCGACCACGAGGCCGGTGGAGGTGCGCAGGCCGCGAGTGACGAGGTGCTGGTGGATTGCCGAGAGCGCGAGCAGCGCGGGAATCGCGACCCGTTCCCGGTCGACGAGCCGGTCGGAGATGATGATGATCGAGTAGCCCGATCGCACGGCGTCCTCCGCCTGCGCGGCGAGCGACGCGAGCCGGGCCTCCACGGCCTCCTTGCCCCATTCGACCGGGTAGGTGATGTCGAGCTCGCACGCCTTGAACTTGCCTCCGGTGTAGCGCTCGATGTGCCGGATCTTCTCCATCTCGAAGAAGTCGAGCACCGGCTGGGAGACCTCGAGGCGAAGCGGCGGGTTGAGCTCGTCGATGCCGAGCAGGTTGGGCTTGGGACCGATGAACGAGACGAGCGACATCACCAGCTCCTCGCGGATCGGGTCGATCGCCGGGTTCGTGACCTGCGCGAAGAGCTGCTTGAAGTAGTGGTAGAGCGTCTTGTTCTTGTTCGACAGCACGGCGACCGGCGAGTCGTTGCCCATGGAGCCGATCGGCTCCTCGCCGTTCTGCGCCATCGGCTGCAGGATGAACTTCAGCTCCTCCTGCGTGTAGCCGAAGGCCTGCTGCCGGTCGAGCAGGCGCACCTGCGACTTGAGCGGCGCCGACTTGTCGGTCTCGACCTCGTCGAGCTTCACGCGAATGCGCTCGATCCACTCGGCGTACGGCTTTGCGTTGGCGAGGCCCTCCTTCAGCTCCTGGTCGTCGATGATGCGGCCCTTCTCCAGGTCGACGAGGAACATCTTGCCCGGCTGCAGGCGCCACTTCTTCACGATGCGCTCCTCCGGCACGGGCAGGCAGCCGCACTCGGACCCCATGATGACGAGGTCGTCGTCGGTGACGACGTAGCGCGAGGGCCGCAGGCCGTTGCGGTCGAGCGTCGCGCCGATCTGGCGCCCGTCCGTGAAGGCGATCGAGGCCGGCCCGTCCCACGGCTCCATCATCGCGGCGTGGTACTCGTAGAACGCGCGCCGCGCCGGATCCATGAGCGAGTGGTTCTCCCAGGCCTCGGGAATCATCATCATCATGGCATGGGCGATCGAGTATCCGCCCATGACGAGCAGCTCCAGCGCGTTGTCGAAGGACGCGGAGTCCGACTGCCCGTCGTAAATGAGGGGCCAGATCTTTTCGATGTCCTTGCCCAGGATGGGCGAGGAGATGGCGCCCTGGCGCGCGCGGACCCAGTTGACGTTGCCGCGCATCGTGTTGATCTCGCCGTTGTGGCAGATCAGCCGGAACGGATGCGCGAGGTCCCACGAGGGGAAGGTGTTGGTCGAGAAGCGCTGGTGCACCAGCGCGAGCGCCGACTCGACGCGGGGATCCTTCAGGTCGAGGTAGTACTCGCCCACCTGCGAGGCGAGCAGCATGCCCTTGTAGACGACCGTCCGTGCCGACATGGAGGGAACGTAGAACTCCTTGCCGTGCTGCAGCCTGAGCGCCTGGATGGCGTGCCCCGAGCTCTTGCGGATGATGTAGAGCTTGCGCTCGAGCGCGTCGGTGACGGTCACGCGCCGGCCGCGGCCGATGAAGACCTGCCGGATCACCGGCTCGATGCTTTTCGCGGGCTCGGCGAGATCGCTATTGTCCACCGGCACGTCGCGCCAGCCGAGCAGGACCTGGCCTTCGTCCTTGATGGCGCGCTCGATCTCGTACTCGCAGGCGATCCTGGACGCCGGGTCGCGAGGCAGGAACACCATGCCGACGCCGTACTGGCCCACCGGCGGCAGCTTCACGCCCTGGCGGGCCATTTCCTCGCGGTAGAAGCGGTCCGGGATCTGGATGAGGATGCCCGCGCCATCGGAAAGCCTCGGGTCCCAGCCGACCGCCCCGCGATGCGTCAGATTGCGCAGCACCGTGAGCCCCTGCTCTACGATGGTGTGCGATTTGCGGCCCTTGATGTGGGCGACGAAGCCGACGCCGCAGGCGTCGTGCTCGTTCCGGGGATCGTAGAGACCTTGTGCGGCTAAGCGCATGAGGGGAAACCCCAATTCTGATATTGCCGCTTTGCACAAAATGGCGGCGGAACTTCTGAATATACCTTTGCCGCCCCCTCGGTCACAAGAAAAAATCCAGCCCGGGCGGAGGTGCCGGGGGACGAGCGGGCGCGCTGACGTTCAGGCGCCCGGAGAGCCGGACCGCACCGCTTCGTCGACCAGTCTTGCGTCTATGCCGCCCCGGAGGGACGAGATCCCCAGGCCTTCCAGAACGACGAAGCGAAGCCGGCCCTGCTCGGCCTTCTTGTCGGTCGCCATGTGCTCGCGCAACCGCTCGGCGGCTATGGCCGGGCCGGTCACCGGAAGGCCCGCGCGCCGGACCAGCTCCGTCAGCCGGGCGACCTCCTCCGCGCCGAGAAGGCCGAGGCGACGCGAGAGCTCGGCCGCCATCACCATGCCGGCGGCGACCGCCTCCCCGTGGAGCCAGGCGCCGTAGCCGGTGGCAGCCTCGATGGCGTGACCAAATGTGTGGCCGAAATTGAGCAGCGCACGCCGGCCGCTCTCGCGCTCGTCCGCGGCCACGACCTCGGCCTTCAGCTCGCAGCAGCGGCGGATCGCCTGGGCGAGCGCCTCGCCGTCGCGCCTGCCCAGGCGCTCGATGTGCTCCTCCAGCCAGTCGAAGAACGCCCGATCGAGCGCCGCGGCGTGCTTGATGACTTCCGCGAGCCCGGCGCGCAGCTCGCGGTCCGGCAAGGTATCCAGCGTCGACACGTCGGAGACCACGGCGAGCGGCTGGTGGAACGCGCCGATCATGTTCTTGCCGCGCGCGTGGTTGATGGCCGTCTTGCCGCCCACCGAGGAGTCCACCTGCGCGAGCAGCGTGGTCGGTACCTGCACGAACGGCACGCCGCGCTGGTACACCGCCGCGACGAAGCCTGCGAGATCGCCCACCACGCCGCCCCCGAGGGCGATGACGAGTCCATCGCGCCCCAGACGGGCGGCGAGCAGCGCGTCGCACACCTGGTCGACACTCTGCCAGCGCTTCGCCTGCTCGCCGTCCTCGACGAGGACCGGCACGACGCGTGCGCCCGCGCGCTCGAGCGTCGCACTCACCCGGGCGAGGTACAGCGGCCCGACCACCGAGTTCGAGACGATGGCGATGGAGCGCCCGGCAAGGCCCTCGCCGTAGAGCTCGGCGCGCTCGAGCAGGCCCGCCCCTATATGGATCGGATAGGCGCGGCTGCCGAGCTCTACGCGGAGTGTCTGCATCGTTCCTCAAGCTTCGCAAGCACGGCTTGCGCGAGCGCCTGCACAGTCTGCGAGCCCGTATCGATGGTGATGTCGGCGATCTCCCGGTAGAGCGGGTCGCGCTCGACATAGAGCTCGCGCAGCCGCCTTAGCGGGTCGGGCGTCGCGAGAAGCGGTCGGTTGCGGTCGTGGCGCACGCGGCGGTAGAGGTCTTCGGGCCTCGCCCGCAGGTAGACAACCGTGCCCGTATCCGCGAGTCGTCGCCGATTCTCCGCCCGGAGCACGCTTCCGCCGCCGGTCGCGACCACGATGTCGGAGAGCCCCGTCAGCTCGCTGATCACCTGCTCTTCCCTGGCACGGAAACCCTCTTCGCCTTCGAGCTCGAAGATCACCGGAACGCGGACGCCGCAGCGCGCCTCGATTTCATGATCGGAGTCGAGGAAGCGCAGCCGCAGCCGCCTTGCGAGGAGGCGGCCGATGGTCGTCTTTCCCGCCCCCATCATGCCCACCATGTATACGTTCCGGACGCCCGTCATGGGCGCATTGTAGAAACAAAAACGGCCGGGTTTGCCGGCCGTCTGTCGCCGCCCCGCGCAGGGGGCGATCGGCGGGGGATCAGCGCAGATTCAGGCGCTCGTTCACGATCCGCGGCGTGATGAAGACGAGCAGCTCGGTCTTGTTGCTCGTCGTGGTCTTGTTGCGGAAGAGCGCGCCAAGCCCCGGGAGGTCGCCGAGGAACGGGATCTTGGTGATGTCGGTCCGGTCGGCCTGCTCATAGATGCCGCCGATCACGACCGTGCCCCCGTTCTCCACCAGCACCTCGGTCTTGACGTGCTTGGTGTTGATCTGGACGCCGGCGGGCGTCAGCGCCCCGGGCTGGTCCTTGTTCACGTCGAGGGTCATGATGATGTTGCCGTCGGGCGTGATCTGCGGCTTGACCTTCAGGGCGAGGTTCGCCTTGCGGAAGGACACGCTCGTTGCTCCCGAGGATGTGGCCTGCTGGTAGGGAATCTCCGTCCCCTGCTCGATGACGGCCTCCACCTGGTCGGCCGTCAGCACGCGGGGGCTCGCGATGATCTTGCCCTTCCCGTCCGCCTCGAGTGCCGAGATCTCGATGTTCAGGAGCCGCGTCAGGCTGCTGTTGAAGAGGATGAACGAGAACTGGCCGGCATTGAACGAGTTGAGGCCCGCCGCAGGGAGGTTCGCGTTGAGGCCGCCCGCGTCGGTCGTGGGCGTGCCTTCCGTGATGCCGGCGGCCTGGCTCGTGTTGACGATCTCGGCGCCGATGTTCATCCCGACGCCAGCCCGGCTGCCGAACGGCGCGCGGTTCGAGGGCCCGAGCTCCATCAGGCCGATGCGGGCGCCGAGGTTCTTGCTGAAGGTGTCGTTCGCCTCGACGATGCGCGCCTCGATCATCACCTGGCGAACCGGAATGTCGATCTTGGCGATGAGCTTGCGCACCTCTTCCAGCCGGCTCGGCGTGTCCTGCACGAACAGCGTATTGGTGCGCGCGTCGACCACCGCGCTGCCGCGCTTGGAGAGGATGCGCTGCGCCGGATCCGAGAGCAGCTTCTGGATGTCCGCCGCCTTCTGGTAGTTAATCTGGAACGACTCGGTGTGCGTCTGCTCGAGGTCGTTGATCTGCTGCTGCGCCTCGAGCGCCAGCTTCTCCCGCGTGGCGAGCTCGTCGCGCGGGGCGATCCAGATGACGTTCCCGCTGCGGCGGCTGTCGAGGCCGCGCGTCTGCAGGATGATGTCGAGGGCCTGGTCCCACGGCACGTCCTTCAGGCGCAGGGTAATGCTTCCGCCGACGGTGTCGCTCGTGATGATGTTGAGGTCGGTGAAGTCCGCGATGACGTTGAGGACCGCGCGCACCTCGACGTTCTGGAAGTTGAGCGACAGCTTCTCGCCCGTGTACCGCCCGCGCGCGCGCGCCGTGTCGGCCTGCACCGGCTTCACTTCGATGACGAACTGGGTGTCGGACTGGTAGGCGGTGTGCTCCCACTGGCCCTTCGGCTCGATGACCATGCGCACGTTGTCGCCCTGCTGGTAGGCGCTCACGATGTCGACCGGGGTGGCGAAGTCCGTGACGTCGAGCCGCCGCCGCAGGTTGTCCGGAAGCGTGGTCTTGAGGAACTCGACGATGATGTTCTGGCCCTGCTGCCGGATGTCGATTCCGGTGCTCGTGTCGGACAGGTCGACGACGACGCGGCCCTCGCCCCCGCTGCCGCGGCGGAAGTCGATGTCGCGCACGGCGTGCTTGCCCTGCGCGCCGCCTTGGGCGAACTGCTCCACCTTCCCGGGGCCCGCCGCCTGCGCCGCGACCGGCGCGGAGAGGCTGATGACCACGGTGTTGCCCTCGATGCTCGCCTCGTGCGCCACCGGCCGGCGCAAATTGAGCACCAGGCGGGTGCGGTCGGTGCCCTGCACGACGTTCATGCTGCGCAGCTCGCCCTGGCCGATGTCCTGGCTCGAGCGACCCAGCGCGTTCACGGTATTGGGGAAGTCGAAGGCAATGCGCGCGGGATTGGTCACCGCGAAATTCGCCGGCACGCTCGCGAGCGGCTCTTTGGTCGTCACCCGCACGAGCACCTTGTCCCCCTGCTGCACGACGTCGAAGCCGTCGATGCTGTTCGCCTGCGCGAGCGCGGCGCCCAGTCCGGCGAGCCAGACGGTGAGCCCCAGAAAGGCGGCGCGGAAAGCTGCGTTCTTGTTCATCGTTTTGCCTCCACCAATTGCAGGGCGGTCGCGCGTTCCGTCCATTCGCCTCCCGCGTCCTGGACCAGCTCCTTCAGCTCGATCTGGACCTCGTCGATCGCCGTGATGACGCCGAAGTTCTGGCCCAGATAGTTCCCCTTGCGTACCCTGTAGAGATTCGGTCCCGCCTTCACCAGGGCGAACGTCTCCCGGTTCTGCGTGATCGTGCCCATCATCTGGATCGACTCGAGCGGGAATGCCTCGAGCGGCTCCTTGGGCCGGTTCGGATCCGGCGCGAGGGCGCTGCCCGCGCCGCCGACGCCGGACTTGGCGACGTCGATCCGCTCCGGCCGGAACGGATCGACTTCCGCCTCCGCCGTGTACTGGACCGCCTCGTAGGGCTTCACCTGCGGCAGCGGCTCGACCTTGCCCCGCACGTCCTTGGTGAGCTGCTCGAGCTCCTGCCGAAGATCGCCGTACTCGTCGCCCCCACACCCGGCGAGCATCGCGGCAAGCGCAAGCGCCGCCGCGGCGCCCCGGCACCTGCGCCCCGTACGCTGTTTCATCGCCTCTTGCCCTTCTTCTTCGCTCTCTGCGCCTTGCGCTGCGCGGCGATCTCTTCCTCGTCGAGGTAGCGGAACGTCCGGGCAGTCGCGTTCATGGAAAGCACGCCGCCTTTGTCTGCCTTGATCGACACGTCGTTCAGCGTGACGATGCGCGAAAGCTGCCCGACGTCGCTCGCGAACGCGCCCATGTCGTGGTACGTGCCCACCACCCGCACGGTGATCGGCAGCTCGGCGTAGAAGTCGCGCATGAGCTCCGCGGGCGCCGGCTTGAAGAGCTCGAATTGCAGGCCGCGCCCGAGGCCGGCCTGGTTGATGTCGACGAGCAGGGCATCCATCTGCGACTTGTTGGGGAGCTGGCGCAGCAGCGCGCCGAACTGCGTGTCGATCTCCCGCAGCTGCTGCCGGTGCAGGTCGAGGTTCACCGCCTGCTTCTTCTTGTCGACGTACTCCGCCTTGAGCTTCACTTCCTCCTGCATGCCGCGCTCGAGCTCGTCGATCTGGTCCTGCGTATCCAGGAAGAAGCCGGCCACCGGGATGGCAACGAGGATGGCGAGCAGGACGAGCAGCTTGGGCGCGGCGTGCCAGGTGCCGGGGTCCTGCCAGTTGGTGCGCTTGAATTCCTCGACGAGCGCGTTCAGGTTGAGCGCCATGGCCTAGCCCTTCTTCGCCGGCGCCGGCTTGGCGGCGCCCTTTGCGTCCTTGGTGGCGGTTCGCTTGATCGAGAAGTTGAGGTTGAACTCGGAGATGCGGCGCTTGCCGACGTTCGCCGCCTTCACCTCGATGAGCACGGGATTCTCCAGCCAGGGCGAGGACTCGATGTTGCGCATGAGCGTGGAGACGCGCGCGTTCGACTGGGCGTAGCCGAGGACGTTTACCCGCAGGCCCTTCTGGGTGACCGACTTCAGGTAAACGCCTTCGGGCATCTGGCGCACCATCTGGTCGAGCAGGTGCACCGTCTGCGCCCGGTCGGCCTGGAGCGTCTCGATGATCTGCTTGCGCGCGAGCAGCGCCTGGATCTCGTCGCGCAGCTTCTTGATCTCGGCGATGTCCTTGTCGAGCTTGACGATCTCGCTCTTGAGGAAGCGGTTGCGGTCGTCCTGCGTCTCGATCTTGGCCGCGTAGAAGCCGTGCATGAGCACCACCACCAGGGCGCCGACGATCGCCGTGCCGCCGGCGAGCACGTAGAAGTGCTGCCGGGCGCGCTTGCGCCTTTCCTCGCGGTGGGGAAGAAGGTTGATGCGGTTCATGCGGGATCGAACCTCCGCATGGCGAGGCCGCACGCCACGATGAGCGAGGGCGCATCGGACATGAGTCGCTTCAGCTGGATGCGCGGAGAGGTCTGCATCGAGGCAAACGGGTTTGCGACCGAAGTGGGCACTTGCGCCCGCGTATTCACGATCTCCTCCAGGCCGGGAATGACGGCGGAGCCGCCGGCCAGCAGGATGTGGTCGACGCTGTGGTACGCGGTCGAAGTGAAGAAGAACTGCAGCGCGCGCTGGATCTCCTGGGAGAGGTTCTCCATGAACGGCCGCAGGACCTCGGCATCGAAGTCGTCGGGAAGCCCGCCGTTGCGCTTCGCGTTCTCGGCCTCTTCGGGGCTCATGCCGTACCGGCTGACGATGTCCTGCGTGAGCTGGTTGCCGCCGAAGGCCTGCTCGCGGCTGTAGACAGACTGGTCGTTCCTCAGGACGCTGACGTTCATGACGTTCGCGCCGATGTCCACGACGGCGATGTTCTGGTCCTTCCCGCCGCCGGGGAGCTGCTGGACGACCAGCGCGAGGCTCGCCTGCTGCGCAAACGACTCTACGTCCATGACCAGGGCCTTGAGTCCGGCGGACTCGGCGACCGCCACCCGGTCCTCGACCTTCTCCTTGCGCGTGGCGGCAATGAGCACTTCCTGCTCGTCGGGGCTCGCGGGCGAGGGACCGAGGATCTGGAAATCGAGGTTCACTTCCTCCAGCGCGAAGGGAATGTACTGGTTCGCCTCGCCCTCGACCTGGATCTCGAGCTCTTCCTCGCGCAGCGCGCCGTTGACGACGATCTTCTTCGTAATGACGGCGCCCGAGGGCACCGCCATGGCCACGTGCTTCGTGCGCGTGCCGAGACGCTTGTAGGCGCGCTTGACGGACTCCGTGACGGCCTCGAGGTTGTTGATGTTGCCATCGACGATGGCATCGCGCGGCAGCGCTTCGATCGCGTAGCGCTCGACGCGCAACTGTCCCTTCCCCGCGTCGACGATCTCAAGCATCTTGACGGACGACGAACTGATGTCCAGACCGAAGAGCGGCGGCGCCTTTGGCTTGAAAAGGTCGAACTGCACTTATTTTCCCCTTTTCGTATCGGCTCTTAGGCACGATACGTAGAATTGGCGTTAAATCCTAGCAACAACCCCCCTAGGTGTCTAGTTAATTTTCCACGGGGACCTCGGGGTATCATTTCGCTCGTTCTTCCGCGCTTGCGCAACAGCACCCGGCACAAGGTCCAAATCCCTTGATGTGGCTTCGTTTTCTGGCCGTTCCGCTGGCCGTTCTGGCCGGCCTCGGAATCACCGGCCTGCTCGTCGCGGGTCTCGTGCTCGCCCTCGCTTTCCCGAACCTGCCTTCCCTCGAGGCCCTGACCGAGTACCAGCCGAAGATCCCGCTGCGGATCTACACGGCCGAAGGCACGCTGATCGGCGAGTTCGGGGAGGAGCGCCGGGCGGTGGTGTCCATCGACGAGGTCCCTGCCGCGCTGAAGAACGCGATCATCGCCGCCGAGGACGAGCGCTTCTACGAGCACGCCGGCATCGACTATCTCGGCGTGCTTCGCGCCGCCTACGCGAACCTGGTTGCCGGCGGCAGGCGCCAGGGGGCGAGCACCATCACCATGCAGGTGGCCCGCAACTTCTTTCTTTCCTCGGAAAAGACGCTGACGCGCAAGCTCTACGAGGCCATGCTCGCCTTCAAGATCGAGCACAGCCTTTCCAAGGACAAGATCCTCGAGCTCTACATCAACCAGATCTACCTGGGCCAGCGGGCGTACGGCTTTGCGGCGGCGGCTCAGACCTACTATGGCAAGGCGCTCAACGAGCTCACGCTTCCGGAAGTCGCCATGCTGGCGGGCCTGCCCAAGGCGCCCTCGCTCTATAACCCGGTCGCCAATCCTCAGCGTGCCAAGCAGCGCCAGCAGTACGTGCTGCGCCGCATGCTCGAGCTCGGTCACATCACGCAGGCGGAACACGACTTCGCCGTCAAAGCGCCAGTTCGGGCTGCGAAGCAGGGAAATGAGTACTCACTCCACGCCGAGTACATTTCCGAGATGGTCCGCCAGGCGATCGCCGAGCAGTACCCGGAAGACGTCTACAGCAGGGGCTTTCGCGTCTACACGACGATCCGGGCGGCGGAGCAGGAGGCCGCCTACGAGGCGGTTCGCAAGGGGGTGCTGGAGTACGACCGGCGCCAGGGCTACCGCGGCCCCGAGAGCTACGTAAAGCTGCCGGCCGAGCCGGCGGCCGAGGACTTCGACGAAGCGCTCGCCGAGTTCGACGACAGCGATGACATCCTCGCTGCGGTGGTGCTCTCGTCCTCAACGCGCAAGGTCGAGGCGGCGCTGAGGAACGGCGACAAGGTCACGATTACCGGCGAAGGTCTTCGTTTTGCGTCCTCGCACCTGCCCGCGAAGGGCGTGCAGCGGCCGATCCGCAGGGGCGCCGTGATCCGGGTGCAGCGCGAGGGCAAGTCCTGGCACATCGCGCAGCTTCCGCAGGTCGAAGCGGCTTTCATCGCGCTCGATCCGATCGACGGCGCCGTCCGGGCGCTGGTCGGCGGCTTCGATTTCTGGCGCAACCGCTTCAATCACGTTACGCAGGCGTGGCGCCAGCCCGGCTCGTCGTTCAAGCCGTTCATCTATTCCGCGTCTCTCGAGAAAGGGTTCACGGCCGCCACCGTGGTCCCCGACGAGCCGGTGGTCCTAGAGGCCGAGCAAACGGGCAGCCAGCGCTGGGAGCCGCGCAATTACGACGAGAAGTTCGAAGGTCCCATGCGCCTGCGCACGGCGCTCGCCAAGTCTAAAAACATGGTCTCGATCCGGGTGCTCGAGGCCATCGGCCCGAAGTATGCGCAGGACTACATCACGCGCTTCGGCTTCGACGCGGACAAGCATCCGCCATATCTCACCATGGCGCTCGGGGCCGGCTCGGCGACCGCGTGGCAGATGGCGCGCGCCTATGCCGTCTTCGCCAATGGCGGCTACCTGGTCGAGCCGTATTTCATCCAGAAGATCGTCGACGACCGCGGCAACGCCATCGCGCTCGCCAATCCGCGCCGGGCGGGCGACCCCGCGCTCCGGGTCATCGATCCGCGCAACGCGTTCATCATGGACAACATGCTGCAGGACGTGACCCGGTACGGCACCGCCGCGCGCCTTGCGCGCCTCGGGCGAAACGACCTCGCCGGCAAGACGGGGACGACCAACGAGTTCGTGGACGCGTGGTTCGCGGGCTATCACCCGGGACTCGTCGGCGTCGCCTGGGTGGGCTACGACCAGCCGAAGACCCTCGGCCGGCGCCAGACCGGCAGCTCGGTCGCGCTTCCCGTCTGGTCGAGCTTCATGGAGCGCGCGCTGAAGGACGTGCCGGAGATCCCCCGCACGGTGCCCGACGGGATCGTGAGCGTGCCGCTGGGACCCCTGCCTGGCGCGACGGAGGCGGGAAATCCGGTGCCGGAGTTCTTCTACCGCGAGTCGGTTCCGCCCCCCGACATCCTCAATCCGCCGCTGGAGCCGGTGCCGCAGTCGCCCGCGGCGCTTCCGGTCGTCCCACTCTTCACGAACTAGGGCGCTCGGGGCGGCGCGAGCAGCACCGGCTCGCCCGCCTGGGACGAGACGAGCTTCGAAAGGAGCGCGAAGAGCTCGCGGTTCTCCCGCGTATCCCGCCATGCCTCGCCGTTCCAGCGCAGATGGAAGCCACCCTCCCGGGCGGCGATCCAGAGCTCGCCGGCCGCGCTGTGACGGTTGACGACGATCTTCGAGCCGTCCGCGAAACCGAGCTCGATGACCCCATCGCCCTTTTCCTCGACGTCGACGTCGAGGTCCGTTGCTTCTATGGCGGCGCGCACGTGCTCCAGTGCCTCTTCCGCGAGCGCCTCGAAATTGGACGGCCTCATGTGTCGTAACCCCGCGTGTTAACATGAAAATTGTACTTTCCCGCAGGCCTCGGCACGACATGCGGCTCCGCTTTCTAGCCTTGATGCTTCTCGTGGGAGCAACCGCCTGCGGCCAACGAGGAGATCTCTTCCTGCGCGAGAATCCGCCGCCCGGCTACCGCCCGCCGGCAGAGCAGTTCGAGCTGGTGCCTTATCCAGAGGACATCTTGCCGCCCGAGCAGCAGCAGAAGTGACAACGCCGATCGGTTATCGCGACGGCCTCCTTTGCGTGGAGGCGGTTTCCCTCGAGGCCATCGCCGAGCGCCATGGCACGCCCTGCTACGTCTACTCTGCCGCGGCGATAGAGGCCGCGTACCGCGAGTACGAGCAGGCTCTGCGCGGACACGCGGCGCTCGTGTGCTATTCGGTCAAGGCGAACTCAAACCTCGCCGTGCTGGCGCTCCTCGCCCGGCTCGGCGCCGGCTTCGATATCGTCTCGGGCGGCGAGCTCGCGCGAGTGCTCGCCGCCGGCGGCGACCCCACCAAAGTGCTCTTCTCCGGCGTAGGCAAGAGCGAAGCGGAGATCGAGCAGGCGATTTCCTCCAACGTCGGCTGCATCAACGTCGAATCCGCCCCCGAGCTCGAGCGCGTCGACCGGATCGCGCAGCGCCTGCGGCGCCGGGCGCCGATTGCCCTGCGAATCAATCCGGACATCGACGCGCGCACGCATCCCTACATCTCCACCGGTCTGCGCGAAAACAAGTTCGGGGTGGCCTTCGAGGAAGCCGAAGCCCTGTACCGGCGGGCAGCCTCGCTTGCCGGCCTCGAGGTCGTCGGCATCGGTTGCCACATCGGCTCGCAGCTCCTCAGCGCCGCGCCGCTCGCCGAGGCGGTCGGCCGTATCGCCGCGCTCGCCGACCGGCTGGCGGCGGGGGGACTCAGGCTTCGCCACATCGACATCGGCGGCGGCATCGGCATCCGCTACAAGGACGAGCGGCCCGAGCCGATCGGAGCGTTCCTCGATGCCGCGCTCGGCGTGCTGGCCGGCCGCAGCGAGACCATCGTCGTCGACCCCGGGCGCTCGATCGTCGGCAACGCCGGCGTGCTCCTGACGCGCGTCGAGTACGTGAAGCGCGGCACGGCGCGGAGCTTCCTCGTCGTCGACGCCGCCATGAACGACCTCCTGAGGCCGGCGCTGTACGGCGCCTGGCACGACGTGCGGCCGGTACGGCAGCGCTTGGACGCGCCGCCGGCGACGTTCGACGTCGTCGGTCCGGTGTGCGAAAGCGGCGACTTCCTCGCGAAGGAGCGCGCGCTGGCCGCCGCGGAGGGCGATCTCCTGGCGATCCTGTCCGCCGGCGCCTACGGGATGTCGATGAGCTCCAACTACAACTCTCGCCCGCGCCCCGCGGAAGTGCTGGTCGAAGGCAGCCGCTTCCGCCTGGTCCGGCAACGCGAGCCGGTCGCGTCGCTTTTTGCGCTGGAGTCGACGTGAGCGAGCCGGCGCCGGCGAACGAATGCTTCCGGGAGGAATACTGAGCGATGCCGAACCACGATACCCGCAGCCTTGCCGTGTTCTGCGACTTCGAGAACGTCGCGCTGGGCGTGCGCGAGGCCCGCTATGCCCAGTTCGACATGAACAAGGTGCTCGAGCGCCTGCTCGCGAAGGGCTCCATCGTCGTGAAGAAGGCGTATTGCGACTGGGAGCGCTACAAGGAGTTCAAGACGGTGATGCACTCGGCGGCCTTCGAGCTGATCGAGATCCCGCACGTTCGCCAGTCGGGCAAGAACTCGGCCGACATCCGCATGGTGGTGGATGCGCTCGATCTCTGCTACACGAAGGCGCACGTCGACACTTTCGTCATCGTGAGCGGCGACTCGGACTTCTCCCCGCTCGTGTCCAAGCTGCGCGAGAACGCGAAGACCGTGATCGGCGTGGGCGTGAAGAATTCGAGCTCCGATCTGCTCATCGCGAACTGCGACGAGTTCATCTACTACGACGACCTCGTGCGACAGGACGAGCAGAAGCGGCGAGCGGCGAAAAGGCGCAAGGAGGCGGCACCGGCCGCCGAAGACAAGAAGCAGGAGGCCTTCGACCAGATCATCGGCACGCTCGATGCGCTGATCGCCGAGCGGGGCGCCGAGGAAAAGATCTGGGGCTCCATGGTGAAGCAGGCCCTCAAGCGCCGCAATCCGGGCTTCAACGAATCCTATTATGGCTTCCGTGCGTTCTCGGACCTCCTCGAAGAAGCGGAAAAGAAAGGCCTCATCCGGCTCGAGCCCGACGAGAAGTCGGGCGGCTACGTCGTTCTCCCCGCCTAGCCGGGAAGCCGTCGCGGCGGCGGCAGGGCGCGGGCTCCGGGACCTGATCGGCCCGGACCTCGAGGTCGTCTTCTGCGGCATCAATCCCGGCCTTTATTCCGCAGCTACCGGCCATCACTTCGCGCGGCCGGGCAACCGCTTCTGGCCGGCGCTGCATGCGAGCGGCTTCACGCCGCGGCGGCTGCACCCCTCGGAGGAGGCGCAGCTCCTGCGCCTCGGCTACGGGCTCACGAACCTGGTGAACCGCGCCACCGCCAGCGCCGACGAGCTCTCGCAGGAGGAGCTCCGGCGCGGCGCCGAGCGGCTGCGTCGGAAGGTGCGTCGCTGGCGGCCGCGCACGGTGGCGTTTCTGGGCCTGGGCGCCTATCGGCTCGCGTTCGGCCGTGCCAAGGCGACGCTCGGGGAGCAGCAGGAGCGCCTCGCCTGTGCCCGCGTGTGGGTCCTGCCTAGCCCGAGCGGCCTTAATGCGAACTATCAGATGGCGGCGCTCGTCGAACTGTTTCGTGCCCTCAGACGCTCCGCATGGAACCCGCCAAGAATCACGACCTCCACGGCAGTGCGCCCGACAGGTCGCCGGTCGCCCTCCTCCTGATCGACTTCATCAATGACTTCCAATTCGAGGGCGGCCAGGCGATGTTCGACCGGGCCCTCGCCGCGGCCCAGGCGACCGCGACGCTGCGCACGCGGGCCAGGCGAAGCGGGGTGCCAGTCGTCTATTGCAACGACAACTTCGGCCGCTGGCGCTCCGACTTCCGGTCGCAGCTGGAGCATTGCCTGCGCGGGAGCGTGCGCGGAAGGCGCATCGCCGAGCTGCTGCGGCCCGACGAGCGGGACTACTTCGTCCTGAAGCCCAAGCACTCCGGCTTTCATTCCACGACCCTGGAGGTGCTGCTCGCGTACCTCGGCGTCCGTCGTCTCGTGCTCACGGGCGTCGCGGGCAACTTCTGCGTCCTCTTTACCGCGCATGACGCCTACATGCGCGACTTCGACCTGCTCGTGCCGCGCGACTGCATCGCCTCGCAGACCGCGGACGACGACGACTACGCGCTGCGCCACCTCGAGAGCGTCTGCAAGGCAGACACGCGGCCCTCCGCCGCGATCGACTTCGAGGCGCTCTTGCGCGAGCGCCCGGCGCCCGCCTGATCCGGCAGGCTATGGATTGAGCTGCCGGTAGACCGCGTCGGAGACCTTGAGGAGGTCGTCCTTGCTGATGTCGGCGGAGGAAAGGGCGTAGCCGAGCTTGCGATCGACCCAGTAGAAGACGCGCACGTTGCCTTCCTGCGCGTAGCGAAATGCCGTCTCTGCGTTGTTGCGCGCTTCCGTTCGCACATAGAGCGTGATGCGCGTGCCGCGCGGGCACTGGTACATGAACTGCGCGACCGGTCCGGAGTCGCCGGGCAGGAGCCGGCCCCCGACGAGACTGTAGCCAACTTCCTCGAGGCGCGGCGCCCGCACCGGCGCACCAAGTCGCTTGGAGAGCCACGCGACGAGGTGGGCCTCCTGGTCGGCGCCCACTTCCACCGGGTGGCGCACTTCGGGCGAGTAGGTGGCGTGCGCCACGGCCGCGCGGCGCGCCATGGTCACGCCGGCGTCCGCGGGGCCCGTGCTGCGCGCACCGTGCAGGTGCCAGCCCGCGAGCGAGCCGAGCGCGATGCCGAGCGCGACGAGGGCCGCCGCCCGTGCCGCGCGGCGAAGCGGCAGCCGGGGCCGCGCCGTCGCGCGCTCCAGGCTCTGCGGAACCGGCTCGGATAGGATCGGCTCGTAGAGCGCCCGCACCTCGTCGCACAGGCGCTTGAGCGACTCGACCCGCTCGGCCTCCTCCGGATGGGTGGCGAGCCACTCCTCGACGGCGGCGCGCCGCGCGGCAGAGAGGCGCCCGTCCACATAGGCCTGCAACTCGTTCTCGGTGATCCTGGCTTCTTCGCTCATCGCATCACTTCACGACTTTCAGCTTGGCCCCGGGCGTAGTGCCGAGCATCATCTGGCGAAGCTTCTCGCGCGCACGCGAGAGCCGCGACATGACCGTCCCCATGGGGATGGAGAGCGTTCTTGCCACTTCCTCGTAGCTCATGTCCTCCAGCGTGACGAGAAGGAGCACGGCGCGCTGCTCGGGCGGAAGCAGGGCAATGGCGCGATCGAGATCGCGCACCACGAGCGCGTCGGCCTGCTGCGAGCGCTGGGCGAGCTCGGCCATGTCCTCGTCGATGGTCTCGGTCGGCCGCATCGTGCGGCGCTTGTTGATATGGACGTTGTGCATCACGGTGAAAAGCCACGCGCGCAGATCCGTTCCCCGTCGGTACAGGTGCAGCTTCGCCCATGCGCGCTCCAGCGTGTCCTGGACCAGATCGTCGGCCGAAGCGCTGTCGCCGGCCAGCGCGCGAGCGTAGCGCCGCAGCCGCGGGATAAGCTCGACCAGGCGCTCGGCTTCGTTCATGTAGAAACAGGCTCGCCGCTGCGGCTATTCCACCCTCACGGAGTGCTATTCCACGTCATTTCGGCGCCTCCGGCAACGGCGGCTGGGCGCGCAGCCAGGCGACGAGGGCGTCCAGGTCGGCCGCCGAGAGCTGGCTCGTCGTGTTCTGGACGACCTCGCCCATGGTTTCGCCCAGCACGTCCCCGTCCGGGGTCAACCCATACTTCAGGACGTCCTTGAGCTCCGCGTCATCCCATTTCTTGAGGCGGGTCGGCGTAAGGTTCGACGCCACGGCCCCGTCCGGGAGCGTGGCGCCGGCCAGATAGCGGTCGTCGTCGCGAGCGCCGAGGAAGTTGCGCGGCGTATGGCATTCCCCGCAGTGGCCCAAGGCATCGGCCAGGTAGGCGCCGCGGTTGAGCTGCGCCGGGCGCGCCGGATCCGGACGCGAGGGTCCCGGCTCGAAGAAGAGCCACTTCCACCCCGCGAGCAGAAACCGGTACGAAAACGGAAATCGGAGCTCGTGCGCGCGGCTTGGCTGAGCGCTCGCCGGAAGGCTGCGCAGGTAGGCCCAGAGATCGCGAAGGTCCTCATCGACGATCTTCGTGAAGGACGTGTACGGAAACGCGGGATAGTAGTGGCTGCCATCCGGACGCTCGCCGTTTCTCATCGCATTGATGAAGTCGCGCGCTGACCAGCGTCCGATTCCCGCAATGGGGTGCGGCGTGATATTGGGTCCGTAGAATGTGCCGAACGGCGTCTGTAAGGCGCGGCCGCCGGCGTACGGCGTCGCGTCCGGCGCGGCGGCCGTGTGACATCCGAGGCAGCCGCCCGCTTTCGCGAGATACTCGCCACGCTTCACGTCGCCCTGGCCGAGCGCAGGAAGCGCCGCGCCGAAGAGCAGCGCCAAAAGCAAAAGCCCCGCCTTGGCGGGGCTTGCGGGCGGCATGGAAGGGTTACCGCTTCTCGCGGAAGTTGTCGTGGCAGCCACCGCAGGCCTTGCCGACCGCAGCGATCTGCGACTTCACCGCCGACTCGTCGCCCGACTTGCTGACCGAAGCGAGCTTGGCGACCTCGTTCTGCAGGCGTTCTGCCCCCTGCTTGAACTCCGAGGACTTCTCGAACACGGCCGGAAGCGCCGCGCTCTTCTCGCCCTTGGTGCTCTCATGGAATCCGTCCCAAGGCAATTGGGCCAGCACCTCGAGGTAGCCGGCGTTGCGCTTGACGACGTCGGCGTTGTAAGCCGCCTTTCCGCGCGCCATGGCGCCGAGCGGGCCGAAGTACTTGCCGATCATCGTCATGGCCGCCTGCCGCTGCTTGACGAGGACCTCGGGCTTGGCCTGCGCCGCGGCGTCCAGCGCCAGCACCGCGCCGGCCGAGAAAAGCGCTACGGCCACTACCAACGTGCGTTGTTTCGTCATTCTTTTGCCTCCTGAGGGATGATGGACTGCAATTTCTGCCAACACCGCGGGGAGGCGCCTATTCCGGGCTAGCGCAGGCCCGCCGCGTATTCGGCGACGGCGCGCATCTCCTGCTCGCTCATGCGGGCGGCGACCCCCCGCATCATGCCCCCCGGGTCGTTTGCCCGCTCCCCGTCGCGAAAGAGCCGAAGCTGAGCGACCATGTACTCGGCGAACTGGCCCGAGAGGCGAGGGTACTGGATGGGGATTCCGGCGCCCGACGGTCCGTGGCAGCCGGCGCAGGCGGGAACGCCGCTCTCGGGGTTGCCGCCTCGCCAGAGCTTCTGGCCGAGGAGCGCGAGGTCCTTGTCGGTCGCGAGCGCAGGATTCAGCTTCTGCCCGGCGTAGTAGCCCGCCAGGCTTTTCATCTGCGCCTCGGAGAGATTGGCGACCATGCCGTTCATCACGGCGCTCACGCGCGCGGGCTTCTTCCCGTCCTGCGCCTTGAAATCCGCCAGCTGCTTGTAGAGGTACTCGGAGAACTGCCCGGCGAGCTTGGGATTCGCCGGCGCCGTGCTGTTGCCATCGTTTCCGTGGCATGCCGCGCAAACCTGTGAAGCAATGGCCTGCGCCTTGTCGGCGTCGGACTTCGCGGCCCCGGATTTCGTTTGAGCCATGGCCTGTCCGGCGATCGTGCTCGCGATGGCGAGCGAGGCGGCGAGCGCGGCTGCGCGAATCATTCGTGCTCCCCCATTAGGAAAGGGCGGATTTTATTAGAATTTCCCAATTTCGGCAGCCATGCGCCTTTTCTCCCAAGCGCAGTTCCTGCGCGCCGTCGGTCATTCGCGCGACCTGCCGCCGCCCGAGCTGCCCGAGATCGCCTTCGCGGGCCGCTCGAACGTCGGCAAGTCGAGCGCCATCAATGCGCTCCTCGGGCGACGCAGTCTCGCCCGCACGAGCAAGACCCCGGGCCGTACGCAGACCATCAACTTCTACCGGCTGGGCGAGTTCGCGCACCTCGTCGACCTGCCCGGCTATGGCTTCGCGCGCGTTTCGAAGGCGCTGCGCGCCCAGTGGGGCGAGCTCGTCGGCGGCTATCTGCGCAGCCGCGCCTCGCTGGTCGGCGTCGTCGTCGTAATGGATGCGAGGCACCCCTTGACGCCCCTCGACCAGCAGCTGCTCGGCTGGCTGGAAGGCCATCGGATCCTCGTGCTGCTCTCGAAGTCCGACAAGCTCAGTCGTAGCGAGCAGGCTTCGGCGCTCGCGCACGTGCAGCGCTCGCTCGGGGCCGTGCCGGGCGCGCCACAGGCCATGCTCTTCTCGAGCGAGACACGTCACGGCGTGGACCCGCTTCGCGGCCTGCTGGAGGCCTGGCTTTCGGAGTCGAAGCCGGCTTCCGAGCAGGCGGCGGAAATAAAAATGCCCCCGGTAAAGGGGATGTAAACCGGGGGCAAAAACGCCTTAACTTGGGATTAAGGCACCCGCTCAGGGAGGAGAAGCGGGAGACGATCAAGTCGTCTGCAGAGTAAGATCGCCGCCGGCGAAGAAAGTTCCGACCAGACGACATGGATATCTACGGCAGCTTTCCCTCGGTGCGCATGCGCCGCATGCGCAGGGACGACTTTTCCCGGCGGCTCATGCGGGAGAATGTCCTTACGACCGACGATCTTATTTACCCCGTCTTCGTTCTGGACGGAAAGTCGCGGACGGAGAAAGTTCCCTCGATGCCCGGCATCGAGCGAATGACGGTGGACCGGCTGCTGAGGGTCGCGGAGGCCTGCCTCGAGCTTCGCATCCCGGTGCTCGCCCTCTTTCCCGTCATCGAGCAGCGGCTGAAGACGGCGGACGGGCGCGAGGCGTTCAACCCCAAGGGACTCGTCCCCAAGGCCGTCGCGCAGCTGAAGAAGCGCTTCCCGCAGCTCGGCATCATGACCGATGTTGCCCTCGATCCTTACACCTCGCACGGGCAGGACGGCGTCGTCGACGCTTCCGGCTACATTCTCAACGACGTGACGCTCAAGGCGCTCACGCGTCAGGCGCTCGCCCAGGCCGAAGCCGGCGTGGACATCGTCGCTCCGTCCGACATGATGGACGGGCGCATCGGCCGCATCCGGGGCGCGCTCGAGCAGGCAGGACACGTCCACACGAAGATCCTCGCCTACTCCGCCAAGTACGCCTCCGGGTTCTACGGGCCCTTCCGCGACGCCGTCGGCTCCGCGAAGAACCTCGGCAAAGGCGACAAGAAGACCTACCAGATGGATCCGGGCAACACCGACGAGGCGTTGCGCGAGGTCGGCCTCGATCTCGCCGAGGGCGCCGACATGGTGATGGTCAAGCCCGGAATGCCGTACCTCGACGTGGTGCGCAGGGTCAAGGAGACGTTCAAGGTCCCGACTTTCGTCTACCAGGTCTCGGGGGAGTACGCGATGCTGCGGGCAGCCGTCGACAAGGGCTGGCTTCCGGCGTCCTGCATCATGGAGGCGCTGCTCGGCTTCAAGCGCGCCGGCGCCGACGGCATCCTGACCTATTTTGCCCTCGAGGCGGCCAAGGTCCTGCAGGCCGAAGCGCGCGCCTAGGACGCAGCGACGACTAGGGCGCCTTGGCGCGAGCCAGCGTCTTGAGGAATCGATCCGCGTTCTGGTAGCCGATCACCCGCAGCCCCTTGATTTCGCGGCCGCGCTCGTCGAAGAAGATGATCCCCGGCGGGCCGAAAAGCGAAAAGCGCCGCAATAGCGCCTTGTGCGCTTCCGTATTCCCCGTGACGTCTGCCTGGAGCAGCAGCATCTCGTTCATTTGCGCGCGCACGCGGGGATCGGAGAAGGTGAAGTGCTCCATCTCCTTGCAGGAGACGCACCAGTCGGCATAGAAGTCGAGCATCGCCACCTTGCCGGGCGCCACGAGCCGCTCGTCGAGCTCGACCGGCGAGGAGACGTGCACCCACGGCACGGGCGCCTCCACCACCGAAGCGCCGCCCATCACGCCGGCGAGCGGCCGGAGCGGGTCGCGGCTTCCCCCCAGCGCGCCTACGAGGAGGGCGACCCCGTACACGAGCGCCACGATGCCGAGCGCCTTCCACAGGCGCGCCCAACCGCCCGCGCCGGAGCCAAGCCGGTCGAGCGCGCCGAGGAAAACCGCGGAGCCGATGAACAGCGCCGCCCAGGCGGCCATCTGCAGCGCCGGCGGCAGAACGGGCGAGGCGATCCAGATGGCCACGCCGAGGAGCAGCACGCCGAAGAACTTCTTGATGCCGTTCATCCATGGACCGGCTTTGGGAATCAGCGCCCCTTGCGACACGCCGACCGCGATGAGCGGGATTCCCATGCCGATCGCCATCGAAAAGAGCGCGGTGCCACCGAGCGCGACATCCCGCGTCTGCGAGATGTAGAGGAGGGCGCCCGCGAGCGGCGCGGCGACGCACGGGCTGACGATCACGGCGGAGAGCACGCCCATCGCCGCGACGGAGGCCACGCGGCCGCCGCGCAATCCTCGATGAGCCGAGTCGAGCCGCGTCTGCAGGAAGCTCGGCAGCCGCAGCTCGTAGAGGCCGAACATCGAGAGGGCCAGGAGCACGAACACGAGCGCGAAGGCGCCGAGCACCCACGCGTTCTGCAGGGCGGCGGCGAGGAGCGAGCCCGAGAACGCGGCCGCGACGCCGGCGGCCGCGTAGGCCACCGCCATGCCGAGCACGTACGCGAGGGAAAGCGCGAGCGCTCGCGGCTTGTCGAGCCGGCGCCCCTCGCCCGCGATGATGCTCGAGAGAATGGGGATCATGGGCAGCACGCAAGGCGTGAAGGCAAGCAGCACGCCGAAGGCGAGGAAGCTCGCCACCACCAGAGCGACGTTCCCCTCGAAGAGCCGGGCGATCTCGAGGTCGGTGGCGAAAAGCGAGAAGCGCGGCCCGGCTTCCACGCTGCGCGGCCCCTCGGAAATCGCCGGCCCGGCGGGCCCATCGGCGGCTGCGCCGGCCATGACGACCCTGGCCTTCGAGTCCATGGGGACGTAGCACACGCCCGCGTCGGCACACCCCTGGGAGGTCACCACCAGGGCGAGCGTCTCGCCCTCGGAGGCGCCTTCTACCGGCACGTGGATGCGCACCTCGTTGCGGTAGGTCTCCGTCTCGCCGAAGAACTCGTCCTTGTGACGCTCGCCCGGTGGAAACTTCGGCGAGCCCAGACGCACGCCGGCGGGCCCTTCCAGCTCGAAGCGGAAGCGCTCGCGGTACATGTAGTAGCCCTTGGCGATTGCGTATCGCACCTCCAGGGCGCCCGCGTCGACGGCGCGCGCGGAAAACTGGAACGCCTGCTCCGGAGGAAGCAGGTCGTCGGCGCCCGTGCCGAGGTTGAGCTGCGCCGACGCGGGAAGCGCGGCGAGCAGCCCGAGAAAAAGCGCGAGGATCCGGATCACGGCTTGGCTTCTTGTGCCACCCAGTCGAGGTACGCGGGCAGGCCGCGCTCGATTGGGACCGCAATAATCTCGGGAAGTTCGTAGGGGTGAATCGAGCGGATGAGCTCTTCAAGCGACGGGTAAGCCTCGCGCGTCGTCTTGGCGAGCACGGGGTGCTCCTCCTCGCTTTGCAGCGCGCCTTCCCAGCGGTAGAGCGAGCGGCACGGGGCGAGGATATTGACGCAGGCCGCCGCGCGGCGCTCGAGCAGCGCGTGGGCAAGCTTCTCGGCACTCGCGCGATCGGGCAGGTTGGTGAAGACGAGGAGAGCGCTCATGAAGGATCCTGCAGCGGTCGGGTAAAATCGCGCGCTCTTCGCACGATCCCGGGTATTTTAGCGAACATGCACAGGGTGACCCTGCAGCCCAGCGGGCTGCAATTCGACGTCGAGGATGGCGAGACGGTCCTCGCCGCGGCGCTCCGGCACGGCTTCGTCCTGCCCTACGGCTGCAAGAATGGCGCGTGCGGCAGCTGCAAGGGGACGCTCGTTTCCGGCGAGCTCGACTACGGCGTCTACCAGAAAAAGGCGCTCCCGGACGAGGAGCGGCTGCGGGGCAAGGCGCTTTTCTGCCAGGCGAAGCCGCTCTCCGACATCACGGTCGAGGCGCGCACGGTCGGCGCGGCGAAGGACATCCAGGTGAAGACGCTGCCGTGCCGCATCCAGCGCATGCAGCGCCTCGCCGACGACGTCATGGTCCTGCATCTCAAGCTGCCGGCGAACGAGCGACTGCAGTTCCTCGCCGGGCAGTACATCGAGTTCCTGCTGAGGGACGGCTCACGGCGCAGCTTCTCGATGGCCAACCCGCCGCACGACGACGAGCTGATCGAGCTTCACGTGCGGCACGTCGCCGGCGGACAGTTCACCGATCACGTCTTCGGCAAGATGAAGGAGCGCGACATCCTTCGCTTCGAGGGTCCGCTCGGCACGTTCTTCCTGCGCGAAGACAGCGACAAGCCGATCGTGTTCGTCGCTTCGGGGACGGGCTTTGCCCCCATCAAGGCGGTGCTCGAGCACGCGTTCCACAAGGGCCTCACCCGGCCGATGGTCCTCTACTGGGGAGGGCGCCGGCCCAAGGATCTCTACCTGCACGCGCTCGCCGAGCGCTGGGCGGCCGAGCATGAGCGATTCCGGTATGTGCCGGTCATCTCCGACGCGCTGCCGGAGGATGCCTGGACCGGCCGCACCGGCTTCGTGCACCGTGCCGTGATGGAGGATTTCCCGGACCTTTCCGGGCACCAGGTGTACGCCTGCGGCGTGCCCGTCATGGTGGATAGCGCCCGGCGGGATTTCGTGCAGCAGTGCCGCCTGCCGGAGACCGAGTTCTACGCGGACAGCTTCACCACGCAGGCGGATCTCGCCGCGCCGGCTCAGCCGGCGGTCGTCTCGCCGAGATAGGCTTCGCGCACCCGGGCGTCCGAGAGCAGCGCCTTCGCCTCGCCCGAAAGCGTGACCAGACCCGACTCCATGACGTAGCCGCGCGCCGCGGCCTCGAGCGCGAGCTTCGCGTTCTGCTCGACGAGCAGGATCGTCACGCCTTCGCGCGCCACCTCGGCGATGGTCTCGAAGATCTTCGACACCATGAGCGGCGCGAGCCCCATCGAAGGCTCGTCCAGCAGCAGGAGCTTCGGCTGCGCCATGAGCGCGCGCGCCATCGCGAGCATCTGTTGCTCGCCGCCCGAGAGCGTTCCGGCGACCTGGTGGCGGCGCTCGCGCAGCCGCGGGAATCGCTCGTACTGCGCCTCTGCGTGAGCGCTGCCGCCGCGCGCATAGGCTCCCATGGCGAGGTTCTCGGCGACCGTCAGGCGCGGAAAGATGCCCCGGCCCTCGGGCACCATCACCAGGCCGCGGCGCGGCAGCTCGTGAACGCGGGCCGAGCGGATGTCCTCGCCGTCGAAGCGGAGCGTTTCGGCGGCCGCCGGAAGCAGGCGCGCGATCGCCTTCAGCGTGGAGGTCTTTCCGGCGCCGTTGGCGCCGATCAGGCATACGAGCTCCCCGGCGCCTACCTCGAGATCCACGCCCTTGACCGCCTGGATGCCGCCGTAGCGGACCTTGAGGCCGCGCACTTCAAGCAGCATGCGCCACTCCCAGGTAGGCCTCGATGACTTTCGGGTCGCGCTGCACTTCGGCCGGACGGCCTTCGGCGATCTTGCGGCCGTAGTCGAGAACCATGACCCGGTCGCACAGGTTCATGACGAGGCGCACGTCGTGCTCGATGAGGAGCACGGTGACGCCCGTGTCCCGGATGGCCCGCACGAGCTTGCCGAGGGCCACCCGCTCGGTCGGGTTCATGCCGGCGGCCGGCTCGTCCAGGGCGAGAAGCCTGGGCTCCGTGGCGAGGGCCCGGGCGATCTCCAGCCGCCGCTGGTCGCCGTAGGGAAGGCTGCCCGCCGCGTCGTTCGCGCGGCTCCGGATGCCGACGAAGTCGAGCAGCTCGAGCGCCCTCTCCACGATCGCCCGCTCTTCGTCGAGCGTCCGCCGGTTGCGCAGGATGGCGCCGAGCACGCCCGCGCGCGTGCGCACGTGCCGTCCGATCATGACGTTCTCCAGCGCCGAAAGGTTGGCGAAGAGGCGGATGTTCTGGAAGGTGCGCGCGATGCCGGCGCCCGCGACGCGGTCGGGCGTCAGGCCGGTGATGTCCCGTCCGGCGAACGTGAAGCGGCCGGCGTCCGGGGCATAGATGCCGGTCAGCACGTTGAAGAGGGTGGTCTTCCCCGCGCCGTTCGGGCCGATGAGGCCGAAGACCTCGCCCGGCGCGATGGAAAACTGGACCGCCTCGAGCGCCTGCACGCCGCCGAAGCGCTTGCCCACGCCGCTCGCCTCGAGCAGGACGGTCACGGCGCCCGTCCCCCGGGCACGGCGCTGCGCTCGGCGAGCTCGCGCCGGCGCACCGCCGAGGGCACCAGGCCCGCCGGCCGGAAGAGCATGATCAGCACGAGCGCAAGCCCGAAGAGCAGCATGCGGATCACCTCCGGCTCGACGATCAGGCGGCCGAAGAGCGCGCGCTGCGCGGGCTCGACGGTCCAGCGGAGGATCTCCGGCACGAACGAGAGCAGCAGCGCGCCCAGGACCACGCCCGCGATGTTGCCCATGCCGCCGAGCACGACCATGGACACCACCATGATCGACTCCACGAGAATGAAGCTTTCGGGCGAGATGAAGCCCTGGATCGCCGAGAACATGCCGCCCGCGACGCCGCCGAAGCTCGCCCCCATGGCGAACGCCAGGAGCTTCATGTTGCGGGTGTTGATGCCCATCGAGCGCGCCGCGATCTCGTCCTCGCGGATCGCCTCCCACGCGCGGCCGATGCGGCTGTCCTGCAGGCGCACGCTGATGGCGATCACGACGAGCGCCACCAGCACGAGCAGGTAGTAGTACTTGATCGGCGCGCTGAACTGCACGCCGAGGAACGTCTCGTAGGTCCCGAAGCTGAAGCCATCGAGAGAAAACGGGTCGATGCGCGAGATGCCCTGCGGGCCGTTGGTGATATTGACCGGCCGCGAGAGGTTATTGAGGAAGATGCGGATGATCTCGCCGAAGCCGAGAGTGACGATCGCCAGGTAGTCGCCACGCAGCTTGAGCGTGGGCGCGCCCAGGAGCACGCCGAACAGCGCGGCGATCGCCGCGCCGATCGGAAGGATGATCCAGAACGGCAGGTGCAGGCCGAAATGCGGGCTCGCGAGGAGCGCGTAGACATAGGCGCCGACGGCGTAGAAGGCGATGTAGCCGAGATCGAGCAGGCCGGCGAAGCCCACGACGATGTTGAGGCCGAGCGCGAGCAGGACGTAGAGGAGCGCGTAGTTCGTGATGCGCACCCAGGTCGTGCCGACCTGCGCCAGGGCGAAGGGCAGGAGGGCGAGCGCAAGGCCCACGAGGGCGAGGCCGACCCACACCAGCCATGGCCTGCCGCGCACATCGATGAGCCGCTGCATCAGGCGCGGTCCCCGACGCGCTCGCCGAGCAGCCCGGAGGGCCGGAACACCAGCACGAGGATGAGGACGATGAACGCGAACACGTCCTGGTAGTTGGAGCCGAAGAGGATGAAGTGGCCGCCGTCGCGGCAGGCGTCCATCGCCCCGGAGAGCCAGCCGTACCGGCAAAGGTCGGTGAAGTCGCCGATGTAGCCGGCCCCGAGCGCCTCGACGAGCCCCAGCAGCACGCCGCCGAGCATCGCCCCCGGGATGTTGCCGATGCCGCCCAGCACCGCGGCCGAGAACGCCTTCAGCCCGAGGATCGAGCCCATGGTGTACTGCGCGAGGCCGTAATAGGAGCCGAACAGCACGCCGGCGATCGCGCCGAGCGCCGCGCCGAGAATGAAGGTCACCGCGATCACGCGGTTGATGTCGACCCCCATCAGGCCCGCGACCTGCGGATTCTGTGCGGTGGCGCGCATGGCGGTGCCGAGCGGGGTGCGGTACACGAGCAGCGCGAGCCCCGCCATGAGCGCGACGCAGATGGCGAGGATCGCGATCTGCACCGTGGTGATGGCCGCCCCGCCGATGAAGTACGTGCGCGACTCGATGATCTGCGGGAACGCGAGGACGTTGCGGCTCCAGATCAGCATCGCCAGGTGCTGCAGGATGATCGACATGCCGATGGCGGTGATGAGCGGCGCGAGCCTGGGCGCGCCGCGCAGCGGCCGGTAGGCGAAGCGCTCCACGGAGTAGCCGACCAGCATGCACACCGCGATGGCGCAGCCCGTGCCGATCAGGACCACGGCGAGCGCCGGCAGCCCGAACGGCACGAGCAGGTTGATCACCGTGAAGGCCACCATGGCGCCGATCATCACCACTTCGCCGTGGGCGAAGTTGATGAGCTGGATGATGCCGTACACCATGGTGTAGCCGAGCGCGACGATGGCGTAGACGCTTCCGGCGGTGAGCCCGTTGATGATCTGCTGGAGCAGCGTATCCACGGGCGGCTAGACTAAACCAAAAGGCCTACGGC
>CAYWSG010000005.1:86709-90540 GCA_964461055.1 uncultured Enterobacteriaceae bacterium
CCGGCGTCGCGCGCAGCGCCAAGCTAGTTGGCGGCGGCCGCTTCCTTGACGAACTGCTCGAAGGGAATGGTGCGCCCGCTCTTCACGACGGCAAGCGGCTCGATCTTGCCGCCGCGCATGGTGAAGATGGTGATCTCGGCATCCTTGCGGTCGCCCTTCTCGTCGAAGCTGATCGTGCCGGTCGAGCCGCGGAACGAGATCTTCTTCAGCTCGGGCAGGTACTTCGCCGGATCGGTGGAGTCGGCCCGCTTCATCGCCTCGATGATGATGTTCACCGAATCGTAGGTGAACGGCGCATAGAGGATCGGATCGATATTGAACTTCGCCTTGTATGCGTCGAGAAACTTCTGGGAAGCCGCCTGGGGCGGGATTCCGGCCTGCGAGCAGAGCAGGCCCTCGGCGGCATCGCCGGCGAGCTCTTTCATCTTGTCGGTGCAGGCGCCATCGCCGAAGGCGAACACCGCCTTCATGCCGAGCTCGCGACCCTGCTTGAGCAGCGGGCCGCCCGTCGCATCCATGCCGCCGTAGAACACGGCGTCCGGGCTGTGCGAGCGAAGCTTGGTCAGCACGGCCTTCCAGTCGGTCGTCTTGTCGGTGCCCTTCTCGCGCGGCAGCACCTTGATGCCGGCGGCTTTCAGGGTTTTCTCGACCTCGTTCGCGATGCCCTCGCCGTATGCCGTGGCGTCGTCGATCACGGCCACGACCTGGGGCTTGCGCTCCGAGGCGAGGTAGCTCGCGACCGCCGGGCCCTGCTGGTCGTCGCGGCCCACCATCCGGAACACGCCGTTGAACCCCTGCTCGGTGAGCTGCGGGTTCGTCGAGGAGCCCGTGACCATGGGAATGCCGGCCTGGTTGTAGACGCTCGAGGCGGGAATCGAGACGCCGGAGTTGAGGTGGCCGACCACGCCGTGGACCTTCTCGTCCACGAGCTTCTGCGCGACGGTGGTGCCGACCTTCGGATCGGCCTGGTCGTCCTCGGCCACGAGCACGAACCGCGCCGGCTTGCCGCCGATCGTCAGCTTGGCGGCATTCGCCTCGTCGATCGCGAGCCGGGCGCCGTTCTCGTTGTCCTTGCCGAGGTGGGCGATGGCGCCCGTCAGGGGCGCCGCATGGCCGATCTTGATGTCGGAAGAGGCTTCTTCGCCGCACCCGAGAAGGGCGACCGAAGCCGCGAGCAACGTCGTCGCAATCCCGATCCTGGTGCTGTTCATGAGGTCTCCGCTGGGACGTTGTTGGGGCGCGGTAATGTTACCGTGCCTTGGTTTCGCGTCGAGGGGGCGAGCGTCCCCCGGAAGAGCCCCGGGGAGGTGTCAGGCGATGGCGAACGCGGCGTCGGCCGCCGCGCTCGCCGTCGAGGTCACTTCTGGGAAAGGATCCACTTCACGAGGGCCTGGACGTCCGCGTCGGGGACGGCGGGGTTCGGCGGCATGGGCACCTGGCCCCAGACACCGACGCCGCCCTTCTTGACCTTCTCGACGAGCTTCGCCTGAGCGCCTTTGTCGCCCGCATACTTGGCGGCGACGTCCTTGTACGAGGGGCCGACGACCTTCTTGTCGACCTGGTGGCAGGCGAAGCAATTGTGCTTCTTGGCCAGCGCCTCGTTAGCGAGCGCTGGCGTCGGGGCCGAAAACACCGCGGCGAGAGCAGCGGCGGCCAGGGCGGGTGCGATGCGGTTCATGCGGGCTCCTTGAAGACGTTTTCCGCGATTCTACTCAGGTGATTCCCCTCAAGGACGAATAACGCGGCGGTGGCCGCATGGTTGACCGCGCGGTCGACCCGGCGAACCCGGGCTGCCGTTACGGGCATTAATCCCTCACTATTCGCCTATGCAGACTGCCGATCGACGTCTGGAGGAAGTCCTTGCGTTCTGGTTTCCCGGTCCCGGCCGGGACAAGCGCTGGTTCGACAAGGATCCCGAGTTCGACGAGACCGTGCGGCGCCGCTTTCTCGCAGTCCACGAGGCGGCAGCGGCGGGCCGCCTCGACAGTTGGATGGCCACGGCGCGCGGCTGCCTTGCGCTCATCCTTGTCCTCGACCAGTTTCCGCGGAACATGTTCCGGGGCACCGCCCGCGCCTTCGCCACCGACGCGAAGGCCCTGGAAGTCGCCCGGCACGCCGTGGAGAAAGGCTACGACCGGTCTCTTTCGCCGGTGGAGCGGCTTTTCGTCTACCTGCCGTTCGAGCATGCCGAGTCGCTGGAAGCGCAGGACATGGCCTGCCGGCTCACCGAGCCGCTGAACGCTTACCCGGAGACGCACGATGCGCACGCATACGCGCTGCGCCATCGGGAGATCATCCAGCGCTTCGGCCGCTTCCCCCATCGGAACGCCGCCCTCGGACGCGAAAGCACGCCCGAGGAGGTGGCGTTCCTCGCCACGCCGGGATCGAGTTTCTGATCCGCCCCCGGCGAATGCCGTCAGGTCGCGTCGGTCACCGCGCCTTGCGACGCGCTTGAGACCAGGCGGAAGTACTTCCCGAGCAGGCCGCTCGTGTAGCGGGGCTTCGGCTGCTTCCACTTCTTGCGCCGGGCGGCGAGAACCTTTGCCGGTACGTTGAGCTGAATCAGCCGCTTCTTCGCGTCGATGGTGATGGAGTCGCCCTCTTCCACGAGCGCGATGGTGCCGCCCACGTACGCCTCGGGCGCAACGTGGCCGACGACCATCCCCCAGGTCCCGCCGGAGAAGCGCCCGTCGGTCAGCAAGCCCACCGACTCCCCCAATCCCTGACCGATCAGAGCCGAAGTGGGCGCTAGCATTTCTTGCATCCCGGGACCGCCTTTCGGTCCTTCGTAACGGATCACGATCACGTCGCCCGGCTTGATGCGCTTCGCCATGATCGCCTTCATGCACGCGTTCTCGGAGTCGAAGACGCGCGCCGGGCCCGTGATGCTCGGATTCTTGAGGCCGGTGATCTTCGCCACGCATCCTTCGGTGGCGAGATTGCCCTTCAGGATGGCGAGGTGACCTTGCCGGTACAGGGGCTTGTCCCACGGGCGGATGACGTCCTGGTCGGCGCGCGGCGTGTCGGGCACGTCCTCCAGCATCTCCGCCATCGTCCGGCCGTGGATGGTCATGCACTCGCCGTGGAGCACGCCGTTCTTGAGGAGCATCTTGAGGACCTGCGGCACGCCGCCGGCGCGGTGGAAGTCCACGGCCACGTAGCGTCCCGAGGGCTTCAGGTCGCAAAGCACGGGGACTCGCCGGCGCACCCGCTCGAAGTCGTCGATCGTCCAGCGAACGCCGGCCGCGCGGGCTATGGCGAGGTAGTGCAGTACGGCATTGGTCGAGCCGCCCGTCGCCATGACGAGGGCGACCGCGTTCTCGATCGACTTGCGCGTGATGATGTCGCGCGGGCGCAGATTCTTTTTCACCGCCTCCACCAGCACCCGTGCCGATTCCGCCGCCGAGTCAGCCTTCTCCGCGTCGGGCGCCGCCATCTGCGAGGAGCCGAGCAGGCTCATGCCGAGCGCCTCGAACGACGAGCTCATCGTGTTCGCGGTGTACATGCCGCCGCAGGCGCCTACGCTCGGGCAGGCGTTCTTCTCGATCCCGACGAAATCCTCCTCGCTCATCTTGCCGGCGGCAAAGGCGCCCACGGCCTCGAAGGCCGAGACGATGGTGAGATCCTGCCCCTTCCAGTGGCCGGGCTTGATCGTGCCGCCGTAGACGTAGATGCCCGGCACGTTCATGCGCGCGATGGCCATCATCCCGCCCGGCATGTTCTTGTCGCAGCCGCCGACCACGAGCACGCCGTCCATCGCCTGGCCGTTCACGCTCGTCTCGATGGCGTCGGCGATCACCTCGCGCGAGACGAGCGAGTACTTCATCGCCT
>CAYWSG010000006.1:0-89022 GCA_964461055.1 uncultured Enterobacteriaceae bacterium
GTCGAGATGATGGCCTCGATCTGCTCGGCGTCGACGAGGTCGTCGGGCAGGTGGTCGTTGATCTCGGCGTAGGTGAGGAAGCCGCGCTCCTTGCCGAGCTTGATGAGGTTCTTGAGGCGCGTGCGCCGGGTCTCGGCGTCTTCCTTCGGCAACTCGGCGGGGATGAGCCACTCGTCCTTGCGCCGGCGGCCGCCGCGGCCGCCCTTGCCCTTCGCCTTGACCTCGTTGACCTTGGCCTCGAGGAGCTCGAGCGCCTGCTTGGCGCTCGTCTTGATCGCAGCGGGCTTGGCGGGCTTGGTGGCCTTGGCGGGCGTCGCGGTCGCCTTGGACGCGGACGCCTTCGTCGGCACGGACTTGCGTGCGCTGGCCGCGGCCTTGGCGCGAAGCGGCTGCTTCTTGGCCGGCGCCCGCTTGGCGAGCGCGGCCGTGCGCGACTTGGCCGGACGCGCGGACTTCGCCGCCGCCCGCGAGGCCGGCTTCGCGTCCTTCAGCCGGCGGACGACCGACGCCTTCTTCTTGGCGGCGCTGACCGTCTTCACCTTGGCGAGCTTCTTGACCTTCGACTTGCGCTTCTGGACCATCTATCCCCCGCAGGAACCCGTCGCGCCAGAGCCCGGCGCGACTCTAGAGAAAAGCCGTAGATTGTAGCAAAAGGTCACTGTTTCAAGAGGGATTTCTGGCAGATTTGCTGGCCCGGCATTTGCAGTGAAAACCCTCCTTGCTCGACGCTTCCCGTAGCGCAAGGCAGCTGACGGGCGGCCCTTGGCCGGAGCCTGTCAGTAAGACCTGTAGTCAGGCCGCCTAGTTCATGGCCGCCGACGGGGCCACGGCCCCCCTCAGGCGGCTGAATTCCATGAGCTTTTTCTGGTATTCGAGCCGCTCTTCGCGCGAGCGGAGCCCGCGCGCGCGCAGCGCTTCGAGCTCCGCCTGCCGCCGGATGACCTCGAGGCGGGTCAGCGCACCCTGGATCTCCGCCCGCGCTTCCTCGGGGCCGAAGCCGAGCTCCTCGCCATAGCGGCTCGCCTGGAGCACGACCTCGAGCGCCGGATGGCCTTCGAGCGCCTCCACCAGCAGCGGAAAGGAAATTTCCTCCAGTCCCGCTTCGTAGCGCTCGCGAATGGCGAGCAGCGCCTGCGTCTCCGCCTGCCCCTTGCGCAGGAGCGAAGGGTCGACGTGCACGACCATGGGCAGGTCGATGAGCAGGGAATAGAGCAGGCTCCATTCGTGGGTGCGCCGGATGGCCGCCGACGCGCGGGCCGGCGCCGGGCGGGCGTGGCGCGGTGCCTGCGGCAGCTCCATGAGCTGGCGAATCTCGCCCTCGTCGATGCGTGCGAGCTCGGCGACCGCGTTGATGAGCTGGATGCGCAGGGCGGGCGCCGCCACCTTGTGCACGAAGGGCTTCGCCGTGGCGAGAAACTTCGCCCGGCCCTCGGGCGTGGCGAGGTCCGATTGCGCCCGCAGCTCGGCAAGCAGGAACTGCGACGCGGTCTGGGCGCTGCGCACCAGCGACTCGAACGCCTCCCGGCCGTGCTTGCGCACGTAGGTATCGGGATCCTCGCCCTCGGGCAGGAAAAGAAACCGGATGGGCTTGTGGTCGGGCGCGAGCGGGAGCGCGACCTCGAGCGCCTTCCAGGCGGCCTTGCGCCCGGCCGCGTCGCCGTCGAAGGAGAACACCAGCTCGTCGGCGAGGCGAAGAAGCTTCGCGACGTGCACGGGCGTTGTCGCCGTGCCGAGCGTGGCCACCGCGTAGCCAATGCCGTATTGCGCGAGCGCGACGACGTCCATGTAGCCTTCCACGACGAGCGCCCGGCCCGAGGTCCGGATCGCTTCTCGCGCCTGCACGAGGCCGTAGATCTCGCGGCCCTTCTCGAAGAGCGGCGTCTCGGGCGAATTGAGATACTTCGGCTCGCCCTCGCCGAGCACCCGGCCGCCGAAGCCGATCGTCGCGCCGCGGGCATTGAAGATCGGGAAGATGACGCGGTCGCGAAAGCGGTCGTAGCGCTTGCCGTCGTTCTCGACGACGAGCCCGCATTCGACGAGCGCCCGGTCGTCGTAGCGCTCGAACGCACGCTCGAGCGATCGCCATCCGTCCGGAGCATAGCCGATGCGGAATCGCGCGGCGATCTCGCCCGTCAGCCCACGGCCCTTGAGGTAGTCGATGGCGCGGGGCGACTTCTTCAGCTCGGCACGGTAAAAGTCCATTGCCCTTTCCATGACGGCCTGGAGATCGGTCTCCCGCTTCTGACGCGCGAGGTCCTCGCCGATCTGCTCCCGGCTGCGCGGCCTTTCCTCGGGCACCTGAAGGCCGACCGACGCGGCGAGGTCCTTGACCGCGTCCACGTAGCCGAGCGCCGAATAGGCCATGAGAAAGCCGATGGCGTTGCCATGGGCGCCGCAGCCGAAGCAGTGGTAGAACTGCTTCGCCGGGCTCACGGTGAACGAGGGGGTCTTCTCGCCGTGAAAAGGGCAAAGGCCAAGATAGTTGGCGCCCGCCTTCTTGAGCTTGAGGTAGCGGGAGATGACGTCGACGATGTCGACGCGGCTGAGAAGGTCCTGCTTGAACGAATCCGGAATCATGCGGGAGTGCCCGGCACAGCCCGGGCCGCCCCGATTGTCATCCGGAACCGCTCATCCGGAAAGCCTCGCCTTGACGAGGGCCGAAACCTGCGCCATGTCGGCGCGGCCGGCGAGCCGCGCCTTGAGGAGGGCCATCGCCTTGCCCATGTCCCGGACCGTGCTCGCGTCCGACTCGGCGAGCGCCTTCTCGACCGCCTCGGCAAGCTCGGCCTCGCTCAGCTTCTGCGGCAGATAGCCCTCGAGCACCGCGATCTCGGAGCGCTCGTTGTCGGCGAGATCGGTGCGCCCCGCCTTCTCGAATTGCGCGATGGACTCGCGCCGCTGCTTGACCATCTTCTCGAGGATGGCGAGCACGTCGGCGTCCTCGAGCTCGGTGCGCTCGTCCACCTCCTTCTGCTTCATGGCGGCGAGCAGCAGGCGAAGCGTAGCGAGGCGCGCGCTCTCCCTGGCGCGGAGCGCGGCCTTCATGTCTTCGCTGATCTGCTGCTTGAGGGCCAGTACGAGCTGCCCGGGAAGGACCCGGGGCGGGAATCGGGCGTTCTAGTACAACTTCTGCGGCAGCATCTGGCTGCGCAGGCGCTTGTGGTGACGCTTGACCGCAGCGGCAAGCTTGCGCTTGCGCTCGGCAGTGGGCTTCTCGTAGTACTCGCGGGAGCGAAGCTCGGTCAGCAGCCCGGTCTTCTCGACCGTGCGCTTGAAGCGCCGCATCGCGACTTCGAATGGCTCGTTTTCCTTGACTCGTACGGTCGGCATCCAACCCTCAACTGGAAAAGGGGCTGAATTGTATCAGAATCGGGCCATGCTCATCCTCGGAATCGAGACCTCCTGCGACGAGACGGGCGTCGCGCTCTACGAGCGGGGCGAGGACGGCGGCCGGCTGCTCGCCCACCGGATCCACTCGCAGGTGGCCATGCACGAAGCCTACGGGGGCGTGGTTCCGGAGCTCGCCTCGCGCGACCATGTCCGCCGGCTCGTGCCGCTCACCCGACAGGTCCTCGCGGCGGCGGCGCGGCAGGCCTCGGGGATCCGCGCCGTCGCCTACACGGAAGGCCCCGGGCTCGCAGGAGCGCTGCTCGCCGGCGCCTCGTTCGCGCATGGGCTGGCGCTCGCGCTCGGCGTGCCGGCCATCGGCATACATCACCTGGAAGGACACCTCCTCTCGCCACTCCTTGCGCAGCCGTCGCCCCGGTTTCCCTACGTCGCCCTGCTCGTGTCGGGAGGACATACGCAGCTCATGCGGGTGGACGGCGTGGGTCAGTACGCACTTCTCGGGGAAACGCAGGACGATGCGGCCGGCGAGGCGTTCGACAAGACCGCCAAGCTCCTCGGGCTCGGCTATCCGGGCGGCCCGGCGCTCTCCGCCCTCGCCCAATCGGGGGTGCCCGGCCGCCACCGCCTTCCGCGGCCCATGCTCGGCAGCGGGGACCTCGACTTCAGCTTCTCGGGCCTGAAGACGGCCGTGCTCATGCTCGCGCGGAGCGGCGAGGCGACACCCGCGGACATCGCGCGCGCCTTCGTGGACGCCGTGGTCGAAGTCCTGGTCGCGAAATGTCTCGGCGCGCTGACGGCTACGGGTCTGGACCGACTGGTGGTGGCCGGCGGCGTCGGCGCCAACCGGCAGCTCAGGGCGGCGCTCGACGCGCAAGCCGAGCGGCGAGGCTTCCAGGTCTTCTACCCGCCGCACGAGCTCTGCACCGACAACGGCGCCATGATCGCCCTCGCGGCCGGGCTTCGCCTGCAAAGCCCCCCTGCAAGGGCGAGCTACGGATTCCAGGTCCGGCCGCGCTGGCCCCTCGGCGAGCCCTCAGAGGTCCGGTAGCGGCGCGGCCGTCGCCTCAGGTGACCCTTCTTTCGCCGAGGCGCGGCTCGGTTCCGGCGGCGAGCCGGGCGATGTTGGCCCGGTGCCTCCAGACGAGGAGCACGGCCATGACGAGCACGGCCGCAAGGCGAACGTCCATGCCGAGGATAAACAGCGTCGCGAGCGGCGCGAAGGCGGCCGCGACCAGCGCGGCGAGGGAGGAGTAGCGCAGGAACCCGACGATGATGAGCCAGGTGGCAAGGGTCCCGAGGCCGATCTGCCAGTCGAGGCCGAAAAGCGCTCCCGCGGCCGTAGCGACGCCTTTGCCCCCCCTGAAGCGGTGGAACAACGGATACAAGTGGCCGAGGAACACGCCGAGCGCGGCGCCGGCCGCAGCGCCCGGCGTTCCGGCCAGCAGCGCGGCGAGCCAGACGGCGAGCCAACCTTTACCCGCGTCCCCGGCGAGCGTCAGGATGGCGGCCACCTTGCTGCCCGAGCGCAGCACGTTCGTCGCGCCCGGGTTGCCGGAGCCGTAGCTGCGCGGGTCGGGCAATGCCATCGCGCGGCTCACGACGACGGCGAAGGCCACCGAGCCGATGACGTACGCACCGGCGGCCGCGAGGGCCATGCCTGCGAGCGAGCCTCCCATGCGGCGATTCTATAATCCGGGCTTCCATGGATGCCATCTTCCTGCGCGACCTGCGCGTCGACGCGCTCATCGGGATCCACAAGCGCGAGCGCGCAGCCCCGCAGACGATCTCCTTCGATCTCGAGATCGGCATTGCCAACCGCGCCGTCTTCGAGAGCGATCGCGTCGCCGACTGCATCGACTATGCGAAGGTCGCCTCGCGCGTGGCGGAGATCGCCAAGGGCCGGCACTTCAATCTCGTCGAGGTGCTCGCCGACCACGTCGCGGCCGCCATCCTGCAGGAGTTCGACGCCGCCTGGGTGAAGGTTTCGGCGGCCAAGCTGGGCGTACTGCGCGAGGCCGGGCGCGTCGGCGTGACGATCGAGCGGCGCAAGCCCTAGTCGGCGGCAAGCCCCACGTCCACCAGGACGGGCTCGAGCGTGCGCACGATCTCGCCCGGTGGGATGCAGACGAGAAAGCCCCGGCGCCCTCCGTTGATGTAAATGCGCTCCAGCTCGAGGATCGAGCGCTCCATGTAGACGGGAAGCCTCTTTCGGGTGCCAAACGGCGACGTGCCGCCGACCTGGTACCCGGAATGGCGCTGGGCGACCTCGGGCCGGCAGGGCTCGACGCGCTTGACGCCCGCCTGGCGCGCGAGGTTCTTGGTCGACACCTTGCGATCGCCGTGCATCAGCACGAGGAGCGGCCGCGCCGCCTCGTCCTGCATGACCAGCGTCTTCACTACCGCGTGCTCGGGCACGCCGAGCGCCTTCGCCGAGACTTCGGTTCCGCCGTGCTCCACGTAGGCGTACTCGTGCGCGGTGTAGGCGACGCCGTGCGCCTTCAGGAAGACGGTCGCCGGCGTATCAGCCATGGCTGTCAGCCAAGGGCTCAGCCACGGGGATGGTGCTTCGCATGCAGGCTCTTAAGGCGCTCGCGCGCGACGTGCGTATAGATCTGCGTGGTCGAGATGTCCGCATGCCCGAGAAGAAGCTGTACTACGCGCAGATCCGCCCCATGATTGATAAGGTGCGTGGCAAAGGCATGACGCAGAACGTGGGGAGAAAGCTTCTTGCCGGGAATCGCCCGGCGGCCGTAGCGCCGGATCAGATGCCAGAACCCTTGTCGCGTCATTCCGGCGCCGCGGGCCGTGACGAAAAGGGTGTCGTTCTTCGCCGCCCCGAGCAACGCCGGCCGGGCCTCGGCGAGATAGCGAGCCAGCCAGGCGACAGCCTCCTCGCCGAGCGGCACCAGCCGCTCCTTCGAGCCCTTTCCGAGGGTGCGCACGATGCCGGCGTCGAGGTTCGCGTGGAGGGTCTTCAGCCCGACAAGCTCCGAGACCCGAAGGCCCGTGGCGTAGAGCGTCTCGAGCATTGCCCGGTCGCGCAGCCCCAGCGCCGTAGCCGTGTCCGGAGCGCCGAGCAGCGCCTCCACGTCTTCCTCGGAAAGCGTCTTCGGGAAGCGCGGCGCACGCTTGGGCGGCTCGAGCCGCAGCGTAGGATCTGCCGCCGCGCGGCGCTCGCGCACGCAGTACCGGTAGAAGCGCTTGAGGCTCGAGACCCGGCGTGCTGCGCTCGACGCGCGGCCGCCTCGCGAGGCGAGAAAGGCGAAGAGCGCGGCCTCCGACGCTCCCGCGAGCCCGCCACCCGTGCCATCGCCCTTCCTCCCGTCCTTTTCCATCAGGAACTGGCCGAGCTGCTCGAGATCCGCGCGATACGAGGCGATCGTGTTCCTGGAGAGCCCGTCCTCCAGCCAGAGCGCATCGCAGAAGGCGTCGAGGAGCGCCGCGTCCGAGGCGCTCAGGGCGTGAGCTCGAACGTGTCGGCGCCGCATTCGTGAAGGAGGAGCCAGCGCTTGGCCTCGACGAGGTAGCCGCTCGTGGCATGAGCGAAGCCGCCGATGCCGTTCGCTGCCACGACGCGGTGGCACGGGATGACGATCGGCAACCGGTTGTCGCCGCAGGCCTGGCCCACCGCGCGCGGCTCGCCGCCGAGCCGGCGGGCGAGCTCGCCGTAGGTGAGGGTGCGGCCGCGCGGAATCTCGCACAACGCATCCCACAGGCGCCGCTGGAAGGGCGTTCCTTCCACGTGCAGCGGCAGGTCGAACTTCCAGTCGGGGTCGGCGCGATAGCGCTCGAGCTGCCTCGCCGCCTCCTCGGCCAGCGCATTGCGCGCCGGGACGTCCTTCGCGGACAAGGGAAGGTAATGGATGTCCGTGATGCGGCCTTCGCGCGTCTCGACCGCCACCTTCATCTTCGGGAACGGGACGGTTACATCGAGCATAGCTTCTCGATCTGGGCAAGAAGCGCCTCGGGCACCTCGATGCCGTCGGCACGCGCGGTCCGCTCCGCGGCGAAACGCCGTGCCCCGGGCAGCCGCACGCCCTCGTCGACGAGCATCGCCGCCACGAGCGCTTCGACGCGCTCGAAGTACTTCTCCCGCCCGGCAAGCGCGCCGGGATCGATGGCGATGAACGCCTGGCCGATGCGCGGGCGGTTGCCCTCTTCGGCGAAGAAGGAGTCGGCCTCGGAGCCGATCGCCGCGCCGGTGAGCGCGGCGCAGATGAGCTCGAACGTCAAGGCGAGCATCGCGCCTTTCGCGCCGCCGATGGGGAAGAGGCTTCCATGCTCGATCGCCTCGCGCGGATCGGTGGTCGGATTTCCGTCGCGATCGAGCGCCCAGCCCTCGGGAATCGGCTCGCCGCGCTTCATGGCCAGCATGATCTTGCCGCGCACCACCGTGGTGAGCGCGAGATCGATGACGAGCGGATCCTTGCCGGCGCGCGGAAACACCGCAGCCACCGGGTTGGTGCCGAAGAGCGCCTTCTTGCCTCCCCACGCGGGAATTGCCGCGGGCGAGTTGGTGAAGGCGAAGCCGACGAGGCCCGCCGCCGCGACCGGCAGCAGATGGAGGCCGAGGACGCCGGCGTGGCCGCTATTGCGGATGCCGGCGAACGCGATGCCATTGCGGCGCGCCCGGTGAACGACCTCCTCGACGGCCCATTCGACCGAGCGATAGGGCAGCGCATCGCGGTTGTCGATGAGGCAGACGGCGGCCCGGTCGGCGACCATGACGGGCTCCGCGGCGCCGTCGGCGCGGCCGTTTCGCAGCATGGCGCAATAAAACGGCACGCGCGACATGCCATGCGTCGGAAGGCCCTGCTCCTCGGCCGCCACGAGGTGGCGACCCGCCGCCTCGGCCATCTTAGAATGCGCCCCGGCCTTCTCCAGCGCCGTGCGCGCCAGCTCGAGCAGGGCCTGCGGTGTTTTTTTCATAGAGAGGATTCTAATCATGGGCAAGAAGATCGAACTTACGGCCGCCGACGGCCACCGGCTGGACGCCTACCGCGCAGACCCGCAGGGCGCGCCCCGCGGCGCGATCGTCGTCATCCAGGAGATCTTCGGCGTGAACAGCCACATCCGCGCCGTGACCGACGGCTTTGCGGCCGACGGCTACGTGGCCATCGCGCCGGCCATGTACGACCGGGTGCAGCGCGGCTACGAGACCGGGTACAGCCCCGACGAGATCCAGGCCGGCCTGAAGATCATGCAGGGGCTCGACTGGGACAAGACGCTGGGCGACGTGGCCGCCGCCGTCGAGGCGGTCAAGTCGGCGGGCAAGGTGGGCATCGTGGGCTACTGCTGGGGCGGCACCGTCGCCTGGCGCGCGGCGGCCCTCACGCCGGGGCTCGCGTGCGCGGTGCCGTACTACGGGGGTGGAATGCCGAACTTCAGCGACGAGAAGCCGCGCGTGCCGGTCCTCTGCCATTTCGGCGAGCTCGACAAGAGCCCGAGCCCGGAGCAGGCGAAGGCGCTGCTCGCGAAGCACCCCGAGGTGCAGGCGCACTTCTACGACGGCGCGGGCCACGGCTTCAATTGCGACCAGCGACCCTCCTACCACGCCGATGCGGCGAAGATGGCGCGCGAGCGCACGCTGGCGTTCTTCCGCCAGCACGTCGGCTGAAGGAGCCTAGATCAGGTCGGCGCCTTCGCCGAGCAGCGCGCGGCGAAAGCGGTTCTTGAGGAGCGCGCCCTCGCGCGGCGGCAGTACGAGCGGGATCTTCTCGGCGACCACCTTGATGCTGGCAAAGTGCGGGCCGGGCTCCTCATGGATCTTCTCCTTCAGGGCCGGCAGGTCCTGCGCCTCCCAGAGCGTGGAGGCGCTGCGGAAGAGACACGCTTTCGCCACGCCCGCCAGGTCGACGCCGCTCGCGGTGTGCGTGGCCTGCATGCCGGTCTCGCCATAGCGGCCGTTGTCGATGACCACGACCGTGAGGTTGGCCGGCTTCTGCACGCCGATGGTCGCGAGCGAGCCGATGCCCATCAGCATCTCGCCGTCGCCCGTCACGACGAGCACGCGGCGCGCGGGCTGCGCAAGCGCAAGGCCCAGGCCGATCATGGCGGCCTGGCCCATCGCCCCCCAGAGCGGGAAGCTGAGCGGCGAGTCGCCCGCCGCGGTGATGTCCCAGGCCGTGGAGCCGAGGCCGGCGACCACGAGCAGGTCCTTGCGCTCGCTCAGGAGCTCGGCGACGACGTCGCGCCGGTGAAGGGTCGGATTCATTGGCTCGCCTGCTCCTGGAAGCTCTTGATGCCGATCACGCGCTGCGCGATGAGGACGGCGACCGAGACATAGCTGCTGTACGCGAGGCGCAGCGCCGCATTCACCGTCGGGGCGACCTCCTCCGCGGCGTGCGCCTCGTGGACGATCGTGCCCATCGCCTCGAGCACCGGGCGCGTCGCCTGGCCCATGGCGACCTGCCAGGGATTGAACTCGCCCTGGTGGCCGCGCATCGTCACGATGCTCACCAGCGGAATGCGGCATTCCCGGGTCATGCCGATCACGTTGACGACGTTGCCCACGCCGCTCGATTGCATGAGAAGCACGCTCTTCTGCCCGCCGAGCCAGGCGCCCGCGGCAAGCCCGATGCCCTCTTCCTCGGTGCTCAGGACGACCGCGCGCATGGAAGGATCGGCGTGACAGAGCTCGATCAGGCGCTTGTGGCCGGCGTCGGGCACGTACCCCACGAGCGTGACGCCCGCACCGGCGAGCTCGCGATGGATCTGAAGGGGCCAGTCAGGCTGCATTCTTGAGAAGACTTTCTCCGGGGCGCACCCGGGTGAAGTTGACGGGCTTCATCTCGAGCTCGATGCCGCGCTCCGTCCAGCGGACGCTCGAGAAGGCCGACTGCTCGAGCGGCCCCGGCTCCGGATAGTCGCTCCGGAAATGGGCGCCACGCGAATCCTGCCTCGCGAGCGCTGCTTCGGCGATGACGCGGCTCACGCTGATCAGGCTCTTGAGGTTCATCCAGTCGTGCCACGTCAGGTTGTACGCGCGCGCGTGCTCGCCGATGCCCTGGGCATCGAGCTCTTCGTCGAGCGCGGCGAGCGCGGCCCGGGCGGCGGAGAGGCCGGACGCCTCGCGCACGATGCCGACCTGCTCCCACATGGTCTCGTAGAGCTTCTCGCGCACCGCGGCGATGCCGGCCGCCCCGGCGCCGCGCGCCCGCAATGGCCTCTCGCACCGCGCGATGGCCTCGTCGATGGCCGAGCGATCGGGCGCCCGCAGGCCCTCGCCTTTCACCCAGCTCGCCATCGTGTCGCCCGCGACGGCGCCGAATACGGTCGAGTTCGCCACGCCGTTTCCCCCGAGGCGGTTGGCCCCGTGAACGCCGCCGGAATCTTCGCCCGCCACGAAGAGGCCCGGCAGCGCCGTGGTGCAGTCGGGCGCGAACTCGACGCCGCCCATCATGTAGTGGGCCGTCGGCACGACCTCGACCAGCCCGCCGGCGAGATCGAAGCCGCAGTCGGCGCAGCGCTCGACCATGCCCTTGAAGCTGCGCGCAACCTTCTCCGGCCCGAGGTGCGCCATCGAGATGTAGAGGCCGCCGTGGGGCGTCACGTTGCCGCTTCGCATCTCCGCGAACATGGCGCGCGAGACGATGTCGCGGGTGGCCCGCTCGGCCCTCGCGTCGTACTTGTGCATGAAGCGCTCTTTCGCGCCGTTCAGCAGGTAGCCGCCGGCGCCGCGCAGCCCTTCCTCCAGAACGGTGCCGGTCATGCGCGTATGCGTGCCGGCGAGAAGGCCGGTCGGATGGAACTGCACCATCTCCATGTCGCGCAACGAGAGCCCTGCCCTGAGCGCCATCGCGAGCCCGTCGCAGCTCTTGTCGCCGGAGGGCGTGTGGTACTTGTACATCGTGGGCCCGCCGCCCGTGGCAAGAAGAACCGCCTTGGCGCGGACGAACACGTACTCGCCGGTGCGCATGTCCACGAAGAGGACGCCCGCGAGGGCATCGCCCGAAGGCGTCCTCACGAGCTCGACCGCGCGGTGCTCCTCGAGGCGACTGATGCGCCGTGCCCAGACCTGCTCGGCGAGCCGGTTGATGATCTCGATGCCGGTGAGGTCGCCCTTGTGGACCGTGCGGTCGAACGTCTGGCCGGCGAACGCCTTCTGGTGGACCGTGCCGTCGGGGTTGCGATCGAAGAAGCAGCCGAGCTCGTTCTCGAGCTCGTGGATGCGCTCCACCGCGAGCGTGACGAGCTTCCACGCGAGCTCCTGGTGCGGCAGCCACTTGCCGCCCTCGATCGTGTCCATGAAATGGCGCTCGACGGAGTCCTCGGCGGCGAGCGCGACGTTGAAGCCGCCCTGCACCATGCGAGTGCAGCCGCACTTGCCGAGCAGGCCCTTCACTGCCACGGCGATGCGAAGCTCCGGATCGGCCTTGTGCGCATGGAGCGCGGCGAAGAGGCCCGCGCCCCCGGATCCGAGGATCAGGATGTCGGTATCAAGCGTTCGCACGTCGGCGGCGGAGGCGGAGGAACTGGGAGACCAGGACGTAGGCCACCATGGCGAAGCCCACCGCGTTTCCCTGCTTCGCCGGATAAACGAGCAGGAAGCCCGCGGCGATCATCATCCAGCGCTCGTAGACCGGCAGGCGGCTGAAGAGCCAGCCCTGGAAGCCGCCCGAGAGCGCCAGGATGCCGACTGCGGCGGTAAAGGTGAGCATGATGATCGACCCCCAGTTCGCCTGGGCGAGCGTCTTCAGCGAGCCGGTGAGCAGCAGTCCCGTGCCGGCAGGATCGAGCACGAAGATGAACGGCACGAGGAACGCCGGCAGGCAGTACTTCCAGCACTGCAGCGTCGTCTTGTACGGGTCCCCGCCGGTGATGGCGGCCGCCGCGAAGGGCGAGAGCGCCGTGGGCGGCGAGACCTCCGAGAGGACCGCGTAGTAGAAGATGAACATGTGGGCGGCGAATTCGGGCACCTTGAGCGCGATCAGGGCCGGCGCGGCGATCACCGCGCAGATGATGTAGCTCGCGGTGACGGGCACGGCGAGGCCCACGATCCAGACGATGAGCGCCGTGTAGATGGCGGTGAGGAGGAGCGACCCGCCGGCGTAGGCAAGGACGATGGAGCTGAACTTGAGCCCGAGGCCCGTCAGCGTGACCACGCCGACGATCAGCCCGGCGCCGGCGCAGGTGGCCGCGACGTTCAGCACGGCGACCGCGCCGCCCTTGAGCGCCTGGATCAGCCCCGACTCGAGGAAGCCGCGCACGAGGGGCGCGCGGCCGGTGAGGACCTCGTACGGGATGAGCGCAGTGTCCCGGTGCAGCATGCTCGTCACGCCGGAGACGATGGTGGCCCAGAACACCGAGAGCTCCGGCGAGAAGCCCATGAGCATGAAGCCGATGATGGAAACGAGCGACAGAAAGTGGAACCAGTACTTCTTCGTCAGGCTCCAGGCCGACTCCACGCGCTCGAAGACCGTCTCGGCCATGCCGAACTTGCGCGCGTCGATCTCCACCATGATGAAGAGCGTGAGGTAGAAGAGGCCGGTCGGGATGACGGCCATCAGCAGCACGTCGAGGTAGGAGATGTGGAGGAACTCCGCGATCAGGAACGCCGCCGCGCCGAGCACCGGCGGAGAGATGATCGCGCCGAGCCCCCCCGCCGAGAGGAGGCCGCCGGCTGCGTCCTTCGAGTAGCCCACCTTCCTCAGCATCGGCCATGCGACCGCTCCGAGCGTCACGGTGGTCGCCACGCCCGAGCCCGAGGGGCCCCCGAGCAGGAAGGAGGAAAGCGTCACCGTGCGCCCGGCGCCGGTGGGCTTGCCGCCCATCAGCGCGAACGAGAAGTCGATGAAGAACTTGCCCGCGCCCGAGTACTGGAGGAAGGCGCCGAAGATGGTGAACAGGATGATGAGCGACGAGGACACGGCGATCGCGGTGCCGTAGATGCCCTCCAGCGTCATGTACATGTGCCCGACGAGGCGCGGGATCTCGTAGCCCTTGTGGGTCCACGGCGCCGGCAGGTACGCGCCGAAGAACGCGTAGAGCAGGAAGCACGACGTGACGAAGGGCATCACCCAGCCCGTGGTGCGGCGCATCGCCTCGAGCACGAGAAGCGAGAGCGTGACGCCGAAGACGATGTCCCAGGTCTCCGGCAGGATGGAGCGGTCGAAGAACTCGTCGCCGCCCATGATCAGGTACACGGCCGTCGCCACGCCCGCCGCGGCGAGCAGCCAGTCCCACCACATCACGCGGTGGCGGAAGCGGCGGGAGACCGGGAAGAGGAGAAAGGTGAGCAGCAGCACGAGCGCCACGTGGGTCGCGCGCAGGTGCTCGGGCCGCACGATGGCGTACGCCGTATAGAGGTGGAAGAGCGAGGTGCCGACGGCCACGGCGCCCACGAACGCCGCGACCCAGCCGCGCAGCTTGTTGTGCGCGCCTTCCTCCTGCTCGACCAGCTCCTCGGCGCGCTGCAGCGCCTCTTCGCTGATCTCGGCTGCCGGCTTGTGAAGGTGTGCCGCGTGCTCGCTCATGGCTCGCCTTTCTGGCCGTCCTCAAACGAAAAAGAGCCCCGCCAGCGCGCTGGACGGGGCTCCGGCCGTCTCGACCCCTACTTGATCTTGACGCCCTTCTCCGCGAAGTACTTGATGGCGCCCGGATGGAACGGCAGCGGCGACGCGTCTGCCTTCTGGTTCTCCAGCTTGATGTTCGCCGCCTCCTTGTGCACGCGCACGAGCTCGTCGCGCTTCTCGAAGATCGTCTTCACGATGTTGTAGGCGGTCTTCTCGTCCATGTCCTTGTGCGCGACGAGGATGTTCATGACGGTGGCCTGGTGGTTGTCCTTGTCCATGCCGCTGTACACGTCCTTGCCGATGACGTCCTTCACGTACAGGTTGCCGTACTTCTTGTTCATGGCCGGGACCAGGTCCGCGTGGTCGATCATCTTGATCTTCACCCCCGGCGTGCTGGCGAGGTCGGTCACCGCCGCCGTCGGCAGGCCGCCCACCCAGAAGAACGCGTCGATCTTGCGGTCCTTGAGCGCCGAGACGGACTCGGCGACGCCGAGGCGCTCGCGCTGGATGTCGCGGTCCTTGTCGAGGCCCGCCGCCTCGATGACGCGGAAGGCCATGACCTCGGTCGCGCTGCCGCCGGAGCCGGTGGACACGCGCTTGCCCTTCATGTCCTTGATCGAGTTGATGCCCGTGCCCTCGATCGTCACCACGTGCATGCGGTTGGGGTAGAGCACGGCGAGGGTGCGCACGGGAACGGCGCGCCCCTTGAACTTGCCCTGGCCCTGCAGCGCGTCGAGCGCCGCGTCGTTCATCGACAGGCCGATGTAGGGCTTGCCCGTGCCGATGAGCTGCAGGTTCGCGACCGAGCCCCCCGTCACCTCGGCGGTCGCCTGCATGCCGTCGACGTACTTGGAGAGCACCGCCGCCATGCCGCCGCCCAGCGGATAGTAGACGCCGCCGGTGCCGCCGGTGGCGATCGAGAGATTCTGGGCCTGCGCCGACATCGCGACGACGCCGAAGAGCAATGCTGCAAAGCGCAATAGCTGCTTCATGGGATCTCCTTGCCTTCCGTGTCGAAAAGTGCGCGCGATTCTAACCTACGCTACCGGACGCCGAGCCTGCGCAATGCCTCCGTCCGGCGGCCTGCGGAGCGCTCCTTCACCTGCGAGTAGAGGCTCGCCCCGTGGCTGTCCATCGCCACGAGAAGCGGGCCGAAATTGCGCACCCGGAACTTCCAGAGGGATTCCGGATGCAGGTCGTCGAGGTCCACGTCCTCGATCGCCTCGATCCAGGTGGTCTCGAGCGCCGCGGTGCCGCCGATGATCGCCAGGTAGACGCCCCCCAGGTCGGCGAAGGCCTTGAGGGAGCCCTCTCGCAGGCCGCCCTTCCCGATGATCAGGCGCACCCCATACTGCTCCATGAGGGGGCGCGTGAAGCGCTCCATGCGGTCGCTCGTCGTCGTGCCGATGCAAAGCGGCGCGTAGCCGGCGGGATGCGCCTCGCCGGGCGCGACCTTGCGCACATTCGGCGCGGTATGGATGACGGCGTGCCCCGAGAGGTCGAAGCGCGTCCTTCGCCCGCGGTCGAACATGTGGATCTGCGTGGCGTCGCGGATGCCGAACAAAGTGCCGTTCAGCGTCACGGTGTCGTTCACCTTCAACGCGCGCGCCTGCTGCTCGCTGATCGGCATGTCGAAGTCGTAGTGCGCCATGGTCGTCGCCTGGGGGAGCTGCCGCTCGAGTCTAGTAGCCGTAGGCTATGCCGGCCGCGGTGATCGTCGCGCGCGCCCGGCGAGCCGAGTGGCATTGCATGTTCACCGCCACCGGGTTCATCGTGATGTGGGTGGCCGCCGTCTCGACGTGAACCGCGAAAGCGGTGGAGTCGCCACCGAGGCCCTGCGGGCCCACGCCGAGCATGTTCACCGCCGCGCCGAGCTCCGCCTCGAGCGCCGCGCCCTCGGGATCGTCGCACCGCGAGCCGAGCGGCCGGGTGGCGGCCACCTTGGCGAGATGCACGCAGAGGTCCGCCGTGCCGCCGACCCCGACGCCGACGATCGTCGGCGGGCAGGTCTTGCCCCCCGCCTCCAGCACGCAATCGACGACGAAGGTCTTGATCGCGTTGATGCCCTCGGCCGGTATCGCCATGCGCAGCCACGAGTTGTTCTCGGAGCCCGAGCCCTTGGGGATCATCTCGAGCGTCAGCGTGCCCGGCTCGTCGGAGAAGTCGATGTTGATGACCGGCACGCCGCGTCCGCACGAGGTCTGCTCGTTCTTGCGGGTGGTCGGATGCACGACCGAGGAGCGGAAGGAGTACTCGCGCGTCGAGCGCTCGCAGCCGCGCCGGATCGCCTCCTTGAGCGCCCAGCCGTCCACCTCGACGCCGCGCCCGATGCGCAGGTTGTAGATCGGGAGGCCGGTGTCCTGGCAGAGGAGGTTGTCGGTCTGCTCGGCCACGGCGATGTTGCGGATCATGGTGCCGAGCATGCGCCGGGCGCCCGCGTCCGATTCTCCCGCCTGCAGCCCCGAGAACCCCTCCTTGATGTCGGGAGGCAGCCGCTTCAGGGCCCTGATATAGAGCTCCTTGGCGGCTTCCTCGACGATGGCCGGATCGATCTTCACTTCACCGAGATCTTGCGTTCCTTCACCACTTTCGCCCAGAGGGCGGTCTCCTCCTTGAGCTCGCGCGCGAGCTCGTCCGGGGTGTTCCCCACCGGGGCGAGGCCCTGGGCATAGAAGCGGGCTTTCATCCTCGTGTCCTCGAGCGCCTTCTTGGTGTCGAGGTATACCTTGCGGATGATGTCTTGCGGCGTGCCCGACGGAGCGACGATGCCGAACCAGCCGGCGTTCTCGAAGCCCGGGACGGTGTCGGCGATCGCCGGCACGCCCGGAAGCTGCGGCGCCGGCGTCTTGCTCGTCACGCCGAGCGCCCGCAGGCGACCCGAGTTGATGTGCCCGATGGCGGCCGCCACGTTGCCGAGGAAGAAGTGCGTCTCTCCGCCGACGTGCGCGGCGAGGCCCGGCCCCTCGCCCTTGTACGGCACCGCGATGGCGTCGATCTTCGCCTGCCAGACGAAGTTCTCGGCGGCAAGGTGCGTCTGGGAACCGATCCCGGCGTGGCCGAAGGTAAGCTTGCCCGGCTCCTTCTTCGCCGCGTCGATGAGCTCCTTGACCGACTTGAAGGGAGAAGAAGCCGGCACCGTCAGCACCTGCGGCCCGGACACCACCTTGGTCACCGGCACGAAGTCCTTCTCCGGGTTGTAGTTCAGCTTGGCGTAGATGTGCTGGTTCGCGGTGACCACCGACCCCGACGGGAAGAACAGCGTATAGCCGTCCGGCGTCGCGCGCGCCGCCTCGGCGGCGCCCAGTCCGCCACCCGCGCCGGCGCGATTCTCGATGATGACCTGCTGGCCCCAGATCTGGGTGAGCTGCTCGCCGAGCAGGCGGGCCGAGATATCGGTCGCGCCGCCGGGCGAGAACGGAACAATGAAGCGAACCGGCCTTTGCGGCCAGTTCTGCGCGGAAGCGTGCAGCGCGACGAGCGCGAACGCCAGGAATGCGACCAGCTTGCGTGCCATTTCGAGCCTCCTCCTCGTTTGGACATGCGAAAACCCGGACAATACACTAGAGATTGCACAGATGCGGCCAGCCGGATGATTCCGACGCCCGCCCCGGGGGCGGGCGTCTCTTGGGGCGGCTGACTATTATAGGGACACAATGAAAAAGCCCAATCTGCTGGTCATCCTCATCGACGATCTGCGCTACGACGAATTCGGCGCGGGCGGCCATCCGTACATGAGGACGCCGCACATCGACCGCCTGGCCCACGAGGGCGCGCTCTTCGAGCGCGCCTTTCACACGACGCCCATCTGCTCGCCGAACCGGGCGTCGATCATGACGGGGCAGTACGCCAGCCGCCACGGCATCATCGACAACGTCGCGCGCGACGCCATGAGCCACCGGCTCGACAACTACCACCTCGTGCTCCAGAAGCTCGGCTACGAGACCGCGCACATCGGCAAGTGGCACATGGGCAACGACAGCCGGCCGCGACCCGGGTACGACCACTGGATCTCGTTCGACGGCCACGGCCGGCTCGAGAACCCCAGGCTGAACGTCAACGGCCGGTACGTGAAGCGCCGGGGCTACATGACCGACCTTCTGAACGATTTCGCCGTCGAGTATCTCGAGCGCCGGCGCCGCAAGCCGTTCTCCCTCTTCTTCGCGCACAAGGCAGTCCATCCGGACGCGGAGCAGGCGGCCGACGGAACGCTCGACCTGGTGGGCTACGTGCCCGCCCGGCGGCATAGGAATCTGTACAAGGGATGCGTCTTTCCGCCGCTGCCCAACATGCTGCCGCCCGCGAAGGTGGTGAAGCAGAAGCCGGCCTGGGCCGAAGCGTTCAAGCTCAAGCAGTCGGGCAGGTCGCGGGCGCTGCTCGAGCCGATCCATGCCGGCCAGCAGGAGGAGATCCGCCTGCGCGCGGCGATGATGGCCTCGGTCGACGAAGGGGTCGGCCGGATCCTCGAGGTGCTCGAGCGGCGCGGCGAGCTCGACAATACGGCGATTCTCTTCCTGGGCGACAACGGCTACTTCTTCGGCGAGCATGGCCTGGGACCCGAGCGCCGGTTCGCCTACGAGGCGGGCATCCGCGCTCCGTTCGTTCTGCGCTTTCCGCCGCTCGTGAAGCCGGGCACGCGCCTCAAGGACCTGGTCATCTGCCAGGACATCGCTCCCACCTTCATCGAGCTTGCCGGCGGCACGCCCGGGCCCCAGATCCAGGGTCGCTCGCTCCTGCCCCTTCTCTCCCGCGGCAGAAGGCGCGGCTGGCGCAAGTCCATTCTCGTGGAGTACTGGGCCGAGCAGGCGATGCCCTGGCTCGTCGGCATGACGTACAAGGCGGTGCGCACCGATCGCTACAAGTACATCCATTGGGTCAACCGCGGCCGGGCGGGCGAGCTCGACGAGCTGTACGACCTCGCGACCGATCCGTACGAGATGAAGAACCTCGCGGCGAGCGGCCGCCACGCCGCCGTCCGGTCTCGCATGGTTCGCGAGCTGAGGCGCCTCGTCGCCGAGGCTGCCGCGCTCTAGCGGCGTCCCCGACCGGCGCGTCCCTGACCAGACGCGCTAGAGAGCGAGCGCGAAGGCGAGCCCGACGCCGAGCGTGAGCGCCACCGCGCTCGCCGCCAGGCCCTTCTGCCAGTCACGCCAGGGAAGGAGCTCGAGCGCGAGGACGCGCAGGCCGCAGCCCAGGTGGGCGGCGAGCGCCGTGACGATCGCCCATTCGGAAGCCTTGACGAGCGGCTGGTCGGTCCACGAGAGGAACGCATCCAGGCCGCCCGCTTCGAGCGCCTGGCCAAGCGCCCAGAAGTGGAGCGGCAGGAATGCCGCCAGCGCCACGCCGGAGACGCGGTGCACCACGGCCACCCAGTAGGAAGAAGTCCTTTTCGCGGAAGCCATCTTCCTCACCCGAACACCGCCATGGCGGCGCGAAGCCCCATGGCGGCCATCATCGCGCCGAACAGGAACACGAAGACCCCGCGCGAGCGACCACGCCAGCCGAGCCACTCCCCGAGCACGCTGCGAAGGCCGATCGGTGCGTGGACCGCGGCGGCGAGCACGAAGAGCGAGTAGAAGGCGAGCCAGGCGCCGTTCCCGCGCGTGCGGGCGAGGATCTCGGCCGCGCTCAGGCCGCCCTGCACCGCGTGGACGATCGTGGCGAGATGGACGACGACGCAGAAGGCGAGCACTACGGCGCTCGCGCGCTGCGCGATCCAGAGCCAGGTTTCGATCCTCGCTCTCACAGCTCGCCTTTCATCGCCGCCCTGAGGACGGCCCGCTTGAGCCCGGAGATACCGGCCGTGGGCGCAATGTGCTTCGGGCAGCGCGCGGTGCAGCTGAGATGGGTGTGGCAGGCGTGGCAGCCGGCATCGCCGGCGACCGCGCGCAGTCGCTCGGCCTTCCCCGCGTCCCGCTCGTCGCAGACGAGCGTCCATGCGCGGTTGAGCGCGGCCGGGCCCAGATAAGCGGGGTTCCAGGAGACGACCTCGCACGAGCTGTAGCACACGGCGCAGCCGATGCACTCGATGCCGGCATCGGCGCGCACGCGATCGGGAGAATCGGGCCGGACCGCCTCGAAATCGTCCGCTCTGGTGCGCCGGCCGGTGAACGAGCCCCTGGCCGCGGCCCACTTGTCGAAGAACTCGCGCATGTCGGTGACCAGGTCCCGGATCACCGGCAGGTTGCGCAGCGGCGCGACGGAGAGCGCGCCGCCTTCCGAAACCTTGTCCACGTGGGTGCGACAGGTCCAGCGCGCCACGCCGTTCACCGTCATGGCGCAGGAGCCGCACATGCCGACGCGGCACGCGAAGCGGTACGCGAGCGTCGGGTCGAGGCTGCGCTGGATGTAGGTCACGACGTCCAGCACCGTCTGGCTCGGATGGCGCGGAACCTCGAACGACTGGAAGGCGCCGTCCGCGCCGCCGCGCCAGACTCTTACGTCGAGGACGTCCCGTTCCAAGAGCGGCGGGACGTCAGGCGCTTTCGTAGAGCCGCGTCAGGACGAACTCCCGGTGCCCGAGCGCCTCGGCCGAGGTCAGCCGCCCGTTGGCGGTGCGGAACATGCACTCGAGGAGCTTGTCGCCCGCCTGGTCGGGCGTGAGCTCCTTCCGGAGGAGGCCGGTGACGTCGACGTCGATGTGCTCGGACATGGTGCGCACCGTGCGCGGGTTCGCGCATAGCTTGATTACGGGCAGGATCGGGTTGCCGATCACGTTGCCCTGGCCGGTGGGGAAGAAATGCACCACGAAGCCGGCCGCGGCGCACAGCGTCACCATCTCCGCCGCTGCCGAGGACGAGTCCATGAACCAAAGGCCCGGCCCGGTGGGCGTCTCGGCCTTGTCGAGCACGCCGTCGACCATGCACTTGCGGCCGATCTTCTGGATGTTGCCGAGCGCCTTCTCCTCGATGGTAGTGAGGCCGCCCTCGATGTTGCCCTTGGTCGGCTGCGAGTCCATGAGGTCGCTCGTCTTGTGCCGCTCGACCACCTGCTGGTAGCGGTCGAACATGAACTGGAACTTCTTGCGCACCTCGTCGTTGCGGCAGCGCGCCGCCACGAGGTGCTCGCCGCCGGTGAGCTCGGTGGTCTCGCCGAAAACCAGCGTCACGCCGTGCGGATACAGCTTGTCGAAGGCGTTGCCCACGGTGGGGTTCGCGCCGCAGCCGGAGGTGGTGTCGGACTCCCCGCACTTGGTCGACACCCACAGGTCCTTGAGCGGCCGCTCCTCGCGCTTCAGCTCGCTCGCCCACTGCACGAATTCCTTCGCCGCCTTGGACGCGCGCATGATCGTGTCGTGGTCGCCGTGCTGCTCGATGCCGAAGTGCGCGACCGGTTTGCCGGTGGCGCGGATGCCGTCGGCGACCTTCTTCGCCCACTGCTCCTCGATGCAGATCACCACCACCGCGGCGACGTTGGGGTTCGACCCGGTGCCGATCAGGGTGCGGAAGTGCAGATCGAGGTCGGCACCGAACTGCAGCCGCCCGTACGGGTGCGGCAGCGCGAGCGTGCCCTTGATGTTGTGCTCCACCGCCTGGCAGGCGGCATTGGACAGATCGTCGACGGGCAGGATCACCACGTGGTTGCGCACGCCGATGCGCCCGTTTTCCCGACGATAGCCCCAGAACGTTGCTTTGGCGAGATCCATCGTTACCACCGCTTGGTTTTGACGTTGTGGACGTGCAGGTGCTCGCCCTTGGCAATGGGCGCGACCACCTTGCCGATGTCCACGCCGTACTTGATCACCGTGTCGCCCGGCTTGTAGTCGCGCAGCGCCACCTTGTGACCGATCGGGATATCGCTCTTCGCCTTCACTTCGACATCCTTGTCGTCTTCCATGATCCAGCCGCTCAGCGACTGTCCGGCCTTGACGCCTTCCACGACGACGACGCCGACGCCATCGCCTTCTTCATGCACTACGAAATGAATCATTGCGCGCTCCGCGAAGCTCCTCCGGGAAGCGGCTATTCTAGTCGCATGGCCAGCCGCCGAAGCTTTCTGCAGGGTCTTGCCGCGCTCGCTGTTTCGAGCCCGCTCGCGGAGCCTCGCGCGCAGGGCGCGGCCGAACCGCCCGCTGACCCGTTCGGGCTCGGCATCGCTTCCGGATACCCCGGGCCGCGCGGCGTCGTCCTTTGGACTCGCCTCGTCGGCGCCGTCAGCGCCTCGCCCGTTACCGTTCGCTGGGAAGTGGCCGCGGACGAAGGCATGCGGCGCGTCGTCGCCGGAGGCGAGACCGTGGCCGAGCCGCAATGGGCGCATTCGGTCCATGTCGAAGTGGACGGGCTCCAGCCCGACCGCTGGTACTGGTACCGGTTTCGCACCCGGGAAGCCGAAAGTGCGATCGGGCGCACGAGGACGGCGCCCGCGCCCGGCACGCCGGCGGCGCGGCTTCGCTTCGCCGTCGCGGCGTGCCAGCAATACGAGCACGGCTACTACGCCGCCTACCGGCACATGGCGGCGGACGCGCCCGACCTCGTCGTCTTCCTGGGCGACTACATCTACGAGGCGACGTGGGGGCGGGAGCTCCTTCGCAGCCACGGGGCGCCGGAGGCGTTCACGCTCGCGGACTATCGGGCGCGGTACGCGCTCTACAAGAGCGACCCCGATTTGCAGGCCATGCATGCCGCCTGTCCCTGGATCGTCACGTGGGACGACCATGAAGTGGTGAACGACTACGCGGCCGACCGCGGATCCGCCTTCGTCGAGCCCGCCGAGTTCTTCCTTCGCCGCGCCGCCGCCTACCAGGCGTTCTACGAGCACATGCCGCTGCCGGCGCGCATGCGACCGAGCCGGGGCGCGCTGCCGCTGCACTGCGCGCTCGACTGGGGAACGCTCGCCCGGTTCTGCATGCTCGACGATCGACAGTACCGCGCGCAGCACGCCTGCCCGCAGCCCCGCCGGCGCGGCGGCGGCTCCACGCGCGTCGACGTCGAGGCCTGCCCGGACCTTGCGGCGCCCGAGCGCTCGCTGCTCGGCTGGCCGCAGGAGCGCTGGCTCGAGGGCGTGCTTGCCGCCTCGCCGGCGCATTGGAACGTGCTGGCGCAGCAGACCCGCATGGCACAGTGGGATCAGCGGCCCGGGAGCGGCCGCAATGCATGGACCGACGGCTGGGACGGCTATCCGGCCGCGCGCCGGCGGCTGCTCGAGCTTCTTGGCGAGGGACGTGCGCGCAATCCGGTTGTCCTGGGCGGCGACATCCATGCGTTCCACGTCGCCGAGCTGAAGCCCGACTTCGACGACCCGGCGTCGGCGGCGGTCGCCGCCGAGTTCGTCACGACCTCGATCAGCTCCTACGGACCTTCGTACGAGCGCCTGCAAGCAGCGCTTCCCGAGAATCCTCACGTGCTGCTCGCCGACGGACGATATCGCGGGTACCTGCGGGTGGATCTCGTTCCGGGGCTATGGCGCGCCGACCTTCGCGCGATGGATCACGTGAGAAGCCGCGACGCCCCATGCCGGACGCTCGCTTCCTATGTTCTCGAAGACGCCCGCCCAAGACCGCAGCGGCTCTAGAGAGCGCTCTATTTACAGCGCAGGTTGCCCGCCGAGAAATCGATGGGCTGCGTGCAGTCCTGCTCGGCGATGCGCCGCTCGGGCGCCATTTCGGGAACCGGGGTGGTATTGCCCGGCACGAGGTCCGACAGGCGCGGGGCGGGATGCTCTTCGCGCGCATGCTCCACCATGCCGGCAAGAAGCGCGATGGCTACGAGGACGGTGGCGAGACCGCTGCCGCCATGCGCGTGCACGCTGACGGAGCCTCCGGAGACGACGCTGCTGCTCGCGGCGCTACGCGCCCCGGTGCTCACCGCGACCTGCGAGGACGCACAGGCCGAAACGCAGACGAGCGCGACCACCGAGACTGTCGCTATCGCAGCCGAGGCGAAAGAGGGTAGCCGCATCGGGCCATTGTAGTCTTCAGCTACAGGCGCGCGCGAGGCGATCGCGCACCGCGGCCCACTCCGGCGCATCGGGCGGCGCCTCGACGAGGATCTGCCGGCAGCCCGAGCCGTCCAGCTCGCGGAGCGCGGCGTAAAGCCTGCGCGCGTACCCGGCCGGGTCGCGCGGCATGCGCAACCAGAAGTCCACGCGCTCGTCCGGGCGCGAAAAGGCGAGCACGCCCACCCCCTCGCCCAGCCGGGCGATCTCGCGGTCGAGCTCGTGCGTCGGCACGAGCCGCGCCGGCGTGCGGGGCGCGTAGTGGCGCTCGAGGCCGCCGGAGTGGCGCGGCGCGCCCTCGCCTTTCGGCCTGACCGCCGCCTGCAGCGCGTGCTCGATGGCTTCGCGCGTCACCGCGCCTGGCCGCAAGATCGCGGGCGAGGCGCCGGTCACGTCGACGATCGTGGATTCGATGCCGACCTCGCTCGGCCCGCCCTCGAGCACGAGATCCACGTCCGCGCCGAGATCCGCGCGCACGTGCGCGGCGGTGGTCGGGGAGATGCGGCCGAAGCGGTTCGCCGACGGCGCCGCAACGCCGCCGCCGAACGCTTCGAGCAAGGCATGGGCAACCGGATGCGACGGAACGCGCAGGCCCACGGACGATTGCCCTCCCGTCACCCAATCGCCCGCCTTTTCGGATCTTTTCACGATCAACGTCAGCGGACCGGGCCAGAACGCCCGCGCAAGCGCCCTTGCCTCGGGCGGAACTTCCGCCGCCCACGCGAATGCCGCGTCCGCGTCGGCGAAGTGGACGATCACCGGATGGCTGCCGGGACGGCCCTTGACCGCGTACAGGCGTGCGACCGCCTCACGGCTAGAGGCGTCGGCGCCCAGTCCGTAGACCGTCTCGGTAGGGAAGGCGACCAGTCCGCCGGCACGGAGAATCTCCGCGGCCCTGCGGATGTCGTCGCTCATGGCCGCGGCAGCTCGGCCTTCTTGACGGCTTCGGTCTGCTTCTGCCGGAATTCCGCGAGCTTCTTCGCCAGGGCGGCGTCCGAAAGCGCGAGCATGGCAATGGCGAAGAGCGACGCGTTCGCCGCGCCCGCGTCGCCGATGGCGAGCGTCGCCACGGGAATGCCCTTGGGCATCTGGACCGTCGAGAGCAGCGAGTCGAGCCCCTGCAAATGCCTGGAGGGCATCGGAACGCCGAGCACCGGGAGCGTCGTGTGCGCGGCGACGACGCCGGCGAGATGCGCCGCGCCGCCGGCGGCGGCGATGATCACCTTCATGCCCCTGCCTACCGCCGCGCCCGCCCACTCGGCCACGAGCTGCGGCGAGCGGTGCGCGGACATCGCTTTCGCCTCGTAGGCGACGCCGAACTCCTCCAGCATCTTCGCCGCGTTCTTCATGGTCTCCCAGTCCGACGTGGAGCCCATCACGATGCCCACCAGAGGTTCAGCCATCGAGTCCCTTTCCGTCGAGTGTGCGTCCCGTCAGCCGCTGCAGCGCCTCGCGATACTTCTCGGAGGTCTTCGCGATCACCTCCGCCGGCAGCCTCGGCGCGGGCGGCTTCTTGTCCCAGCCGAGCGTCTCGAGGTAATCGCGCACGTATTGCTTGTCGTACGACGGCGGCGAGACGCCCACTCGGTAGGCGTCGGCGGGCCAGAAGCGCGAGGAATCGGCAGTGAGGACCTCGTCGATGAGGACCAGGGTGCCTTTCCCGTCCAGGCCGAACTCGAACTTGGTATCGGCGATGATGATGCCCCTGGTCGCCGCGTACTCGCTCGCCTCCTTGTAGAGGCGGAGGCTGATGTCGCGCACCTTCGCGGCGAGATCCTTCCCGATCAGCTTCTCGACCTCCTCGAACGAGATGTTCTCGTCGTGCCCGCTTTCGGCCTTGGTCGCCGGCGTGAAGATCGCCTCGGGCAGCTTCTCGGCCTGCTGCAGCCCTTGCGGCAACGGGAGGCCGCAGATCTTTCCGGTCTTCTGGTAGTCCTTCCACCCCGAGCCGATGATGTAGCCGCGCACCACCGCCTCGATGGGGAGCGGCTTCAGCTTCTTCACCACCATGGCGCGCCCTCGCACCTGGGGCCGTTCGTCGGGCTGCACCACCGTCTCCGGATCGATCCCCGTGAGCTGGTGCGGCACGATATGGCCGAGGCGGGCGAACCAGAACTCGGCCATCGCGTTCAGCACGCGGCCCTTGTCGGGGATCGGATCGGGGAGCACCACGTCGAAGGCGGAAAGCCGGTCGGAGACGACGATCAGCATCTTGTCCTCGCCGACGGCGTAGATGTCGCGCACCTTGCCCTTGCCGATGCGCGGAAGGCTGCCGATCGTCGACTCGTAGAGGGCCGTCACGCGGCCTGTCTTTCGAGCTCCGGCCTCCACTTGCCCGTCGAGGCAAGGGCGTTCATGTGGGCTCGGTGGTAGAACGCCTTCTGCGCCGCGCCGACGTTCTCTGCCTGCCCGCGCCAGGTCTTGAGCGCCGGATTCTGCAGCGCCCTCGAGTACGAGAAGGTAAGCGGCCAGGGCAGGCCGGGCATGGCTGCCATGGCGCTCAAGTGCGCCGTGGCCGCCTCGTCCGACTGTCCGCCGGAGAGGAAGACGATGCCCGGCTGCGCGGCCGGCACGGTGCGCTTCAGCACCCGCACGGTGCGCTCGGCCACTTCTTCCACGCCGGCCTGGCGCGGATGGTCCTTGCCCGAGACCACCATGCTCGTCTTCAGGATCACGTGCTCCACCGAGACGTTGTAGGCGGCGAGCGCCGCGTAGGTGGCGCGCAGCGTCGCCTCGTGCACTTCTTCCGATCGCTCGACGCTGTGGTTGCCGTCGAGCAGCACCTCGGGCTCGATCATCGGCACGATGGAAGCCTCCTGGCAGATGGCGGCGTAGCGCGCGAGCGCATGCGCGTTGGCGTAGAGGCAGGTGTGCGTGGGCAGCCCCTCGCCGATGGTGATCACCGCGCGCCACTTGGCGAAGCGGCACCCCATCTCGAAGTACTCCTTCATGCGCTTCTGCAGGCCGTCGAGGCCCTCGGTGACCTTCTCGCCGTTCGTGAACGGGATGTTGACGGTGCCCTTGTCGACCTTGATGCCGGGCACGATGCCCTTCTTCTCGAGGTACTGCGGGATGGGGCTGCCGTCGACCGCCTTCTGGCGCGCCGTTTCGTCGAAGAGAATGACCCCGGAGAGGAACTTCTCGACTCCCGGCGTGCTGAAAAGGAGGTTGCGGTAGGTGCGGCGGTTTTCCTCCGTGCACTCCACGTTCACCGACTTGAACCGCTTCTCGCAGGTTCCGCTCGACTCGTCCGCGGCAAGAATGCCGCGACCCTTGGCGACCATCGCGGCCGCCGTACTGGATAACAGTGCCTTGTCCATGCGCTGGATCTCTCGAATAGTGGGTTTCAACTGCGCTCTGGCAGACAGGAAGCGGAAAATTCTACCGCTTCCCCGCACGAGCACCATGGCTATCATAGAGAAGCATGGCCTTGTTCCGCTCGCTCCGCTTGCAGCTGCGCATAGGCACGATGGCGCTCGCGCCGATCGCCGTGGGATTCGCGGCTGGCTGCGCGACGCCGCCCGCTCCGCCTGCCGTGGCGCCGGTCGAGGCGGCGGCGGCCGATGAGGCGGCGCGGCACGCCGCGGCGATGGTCGGCCGGCCGTACCGTTTCGGCGGCCGCCATCCCTCCACCGGATTCGACTGCAGCGGCCTCGTCTACTACAGCTACCGCAGCGCCGGCGTGCAACTACCGCGCACGACGCAGAGCCTCTTCGCGTCGTCCCGGCCCGTCGCGCGCAAGGCACTCCGGCGGGGCGACCTCCTTTTCTTCGACCAGCAGGGCCAGAAACGCTCGCACGTCGGCATCTATCTCGGCGGCGGCCGGTTCGTCCATGCGCCCTCTTCCGGCAAGACGGTGCGCACGGACCGGATCGACAATCCCTACTGGGCAAGGAACTTGTCGGCGCTGCGTCGCTTCTAAGCGATAATCGCGTCCCTTGAAGAAGGACGCGGCCGGCCCCATGCTGTGCGGCGCGGCTCGGCGAAAAGACGCAAATCCATGATCCGCATAGACAACCTGGTCAAGACGTTCGGCGCCAAGCGCGCTGTCGACGGCATCTCGTTCACCGTCGAGCGAGGCGAGGTGCTCGGCTTCCTGGGGCCCAACGGCGCCGGCAAGTCCACCACCATGCGCATGATCACGGGCTTCATTGCCCCGAGCGCAGGCACGGTCACCGTGGGCGGCTTCGATGTCGCGCAATCTCCGCTCGAGGCGAAGCGCCTCATCGGCTACCTCCCGGAGAACGCCGCCGCGTATACGGACATGACCGTGCACGGCTTCCTCGATTTCGCCGCGGAGATCCGCGGCCTCGCCGGCGAGGCGCGAAAGCGCGCCGTGCACGCGGTGGCCGAGCGCTGCTTTCTCGGGTCGGTCCTGTACCAGTCGATCGACACGCTTTCGAAGGGCTACCGGCACCGGACCTGCCTCGCCCAGGCGCTCATCCACGACCCGGACGTGCTGATCATGGACGAGCCGACCGACGGCCTGGATCCGAACCAGAAGCACGAGGTTCGCAACCTCATCCGCGAGCTGGGACGAAGCAAGGCGATCATCTTCTCCACCCACATCCTTGAGGAGGTCGACGCCGCCTGCACGCGGGCGATCATCATCGACCGCGGCCGCCTGGTGGCGAACGGCACCCCCGAGGAGCTGCGCGCGATGTCGACGCTCGCCGGCGCGGTCACGCTCAAGGCCGAGGGCGCCACCGCGGAAGACCTCGCGCCGCTCGGGCGCGTGGAGGCGCTCGGCGACGCGTTCCGCATCTACCCCGCGGACAAGGCGAAGGCCGCCGAACTCTCCCGGGCCGTCATCGACCTCGTGAGCCGCCGCAGCTGGAAGATCCACGGCCTCTACAGCGAGCGCGGCGAGCTGGACGAGGTCTTCCGTCGCATCACCCTGCCCGACACGGTGAAGGCATGAAGATCGTCGGCACCATCATCAAGCGCGAGCTGGGCGCCTACTTCGCCTCGCCGGTCGCCTACGTATTCCTGGTGATCTTCCTCCTCCTCACCGGCTTCTTCACCTTCACCGCCGGCAACTTCTTCGAGCGCGGAGAAGCGAGCCTCGCCGCCTTCTTCGGCTGGCATCCGTGGATCTTCCTGGTCGTCGTGCCGGCGATCGGCATGCGGCTGTGGGCCGAAGAGCGCCGCTCCGGAACGCTGGAGCTCCTCTTCACCATGCCCATCGCCACCTGGCAGGCGATCCTCGGCAAGTTCCTCGCCTCCTGGCTCTTCATCGCCCTCGCCCTCGCCCTCACTTTCCCGGCGGTCATCACGGTGAACGTCCTGGGCGACCCGGACAACGGCATCATCGTCGCGGGCTACCTGGGCAGCCTTTTCCTCGCCGGCAGCTACCTCGCCATTACCTGCATGACTTCCGCGATGACGCGCAACCAGGTGGTCGCCTTCATCCTCGCCATCGTCGTCTGCCTCTTTCTCATCCTCGCCGGGTTCACTCCGGTGACCGATCTGCTCGAGCGCTGGGCGAGCCCCGCGTTCGTCGATGCCGTCGCGGCGTTCTCGTTCATCACGCACTTCGACGGATTCCAGCGCGGCGTCATCGACTCGCGCGACCTCGTCTTCTTCCTGTCGGTGATCGGCTTCGCCCTCGTGGCGAACGGCGTCATCCTGCGCGGCCACAGGGCCGGCTAGCCCGCCCAGCGAGACGATCATGAAGAGATCCAGGCAAGTCCTCTATTCCATCGCCGGCCTCGCGGCGCTTTTCCTGCTCCTCGTGGCGGCGAACTTCCTCCTCGCGAAAGTGCCCGTGCAGGCGGACCTCACCGAAGGCAACCTGTACACGCTCGCCGAAGGGACCCGCAAGATCCTGCGCGGGCTCGAGTCGCCGGTGCGCCTCAAGCTCTACATCTCGCGCGGCGAGGACGTGCCCGTTCAGCTGCGCAGCTTCGCCCAGCGCGTCGACGACCTGGTGAGCGAGTTCAAGGCGGTCGCCGGGCCCAATCTCATCGTCGAGCGCTACAACCCCGAGCCCGACACCGAGGAAGAGGACGCGGCCCAGCTCGATGGCGTGGAGCCGCAGCAGCTCCTCACCGGCCAGTCGTTCTATCTCGGCGTGGTGGCGAGCCAGCTCGACCGCAAGCAGGTGATTCCGGGCATCACGCCGCAGCGCGAGCGCCAGCTCGAGTACGACCTCATCCGCGCGATCGCCCGGGCGGCGAACCCCGAGCGGCCGAAGATCGGCCTGATGGCGGGCCTGCCGGTCATGGGGCAGAGCTTCAACCCCTTCACGCGGCAAAGCTCCGATCCCTGGGTGCTCGCGAACGAGCTCAAGCGCGAGTTCGACGTGCAGCAGGTGCCGCTCGGCGCAAAGGAGATCGACAAGGAGATCGACGTCCTGCTGCTCATCCACCCGCGCGAGCTCTCGGCCGAGACCGAGTACGCGCTCGACCAGTTCGTGCTGCGCGGCGGCAAGCTCATCGCCTTCGTCGATCCCTACGCCTACTTCGACCAGACGCCCACCATGCCGGGCATCCCGCCGCAGCCCACCAGCTCGACGATGGAGCGGCTCTTCAAGGCCTGGGGCGTGGAGATGGACGCGACCAAGGTGCTCTCCGACGTGGTGTTCGGCGCGGGCGACGGGCAGCGCTACACCCCGACGGTGCTCGCGCTCAACCGCACGGCGTTCAACCGCGACGATGTCGTCACCGGCAGCATCGAGTCGCTGCTCTACCCGTTCGGCGGCGCCTTCCGGGTGAAGCCGCCCGAGGGGCTGTCGGCCACCACGCTCGTGCACAGCTCGCCCGAGTCGATGCTCGTGGAGAGCGCCGAAGCGACGAAGTCGGGCGACGAGGCGACGAAGCGCTTCAAGCCCTCCGGCACCGCCTTCCCGCTCGCCGTGCGGCTCACCGGAAAGTTCCGCACCGCCTTCGCGGACGGCGTCGTGCTGGACGACAAGGAGAAGAAGCCGCTGCCGGGCACGCCGCAGCTGCGTGAAAGCGAAAAGGAGAACTCGGTGGTGCTCGTCGCCGACGTCGACCTCCTCGCCGACGGCGCGGCCGTCGACATCCGCGAGATCTTCGGCCGGCGCGTGGTCACGCCGTCGAACGACAACCTCGCATTCGCAATCGGCCTCGTGGATCTCTTCGCCGCGGGCGAAGACCTCATCTCGCTTCGCAGCCGCGCCGGGTCGTTCCGTCCGCTCACCGTGGTGCGCGAGCTGGAAGCCCAGGCGCAGAAGCAGTACTTCGGCCGCATCCAGTCGCTGGAGGAAGAGCTGCAGCGCACCACCGAGAAGCTCGAGGCCCTTCAGCAGGCGCGCGGACCGCAGGGCGCGCCGCAGGGCGCGAGCGCCCAGCTCCTCACCCCCGAGCAGCAGGCGGAGCTCGAGCGCTTCCGCAAGACCGTCGCCGAGACGCGGCTCGCGCTGCGCGAGGTGCGCCGCGAGCTGCGCCAGGATTCCGAGGCGCTCGTCTTCTGGACCAAGGTCGCCAACATCGCCCTGGTGCCGCTCCTCGTGGCCCTCGCCGGCCTCGTGGTGGCGCTCGTTCGCCGGCGCAGGGCCGCCCGGTACGCGCGCGCATGAGCGGCCGCCTCGTTCTCGTCCTCATCGCGCTCGCCGTCGTGGTCGGCGGGGCGGCGCTCCTCTACCAGCGCCAGGAAGCCGCGCGTCAGCCGGACTCGGCGGCGCTCCTCGGCCAGCGGATCTTCGGCGAGCTGCAGGCCGCGGAGGTCGCGGCGATCCGCATCGTCGAGCCGGACGGGAAGCTCACCATCGAGAAGAAGGGCGACGCCTGGGTAATCCCCGAGCGCGAGGGCTTCCCGGCGGACGTGAAGGCCGTGCGCGATTTCGTGCTCAAGGCGCTCGAGCTCAAGGTCGGCCAGAGCGAGCCGATCGGCGACAGGGACCGCGCCCGCCTCAACCTCGACGAGTCGGGCACGCGCGTGGAGTTCGCCGGCGCCGACGGCAAGCCGCTTGCGGCCATGGTGGTCGGCAAGAAGTACTTCCGCCGCGAGGTCGCCGACCCGTCGAAGGCCACGGCCGACGGCCGCTTCCTCCAGGTGCCGGACAAGACCGGCGTGGTCTACATCGTCTCCGATCCGCTCGAGCAGGCGAGCGCCGAGAGCGCGAAGTGGATCGACAAGACCGCCTTCAAGATCGAGAAGGTCAAGAGCCTCCAGGTGCGCTTCCCGGATGGCCACAGGTGGCGCGTCGAGCGCGCGCGCGAAGATGCCGACTGGAAGCTCGAAGGCGCCCGGCCGGGCGAGAAGCTCGAGATCACCAAGGCCAATGCCGCCACGTACACGCTGAGCCTGCTCGAGCTTGCCGACGTGCCGCCGCAGGATGCGAAGGAAACCGGCCTTGCCAAGCCGATCCGCCTCGACGCCACCACCCTCGAGGGCGCTTCCTACGTTGTTCGCGTGGGCGACAAGAAGGGCGACAACTACTACGTGTCCTTCGAGTCCACGAGCGACAAGCCGATCGACAAGCGGCTCTCGCGCTACACGCTGCTCATTCCGCAGGCCAAGCTCGACGATGCGCTGAAGCGGCGCGACGAGCTGCTCGAGAAGAAGGAAGACGGCAAGAGCTGAGAGGGGAATCCCGGCCTGCGCAGGCCGGCAGGCATCCCGGCCCGCCGCTCGGCCCACCTTCTGCGGCGCAGCATTCCGTTCTGGCGCCGCCTCGCCAGAGTTGATGCCTCTTCCTCGCCGCGCCCGCCGGTCAGACGGTTGATTTGCGGGGCCCCGCAGCGCGACACTGGAGCGGTCCACCGGCTTGAGGAGGCTCCCGTGCCACATTCCATCAAGCGTATCCGCACGCTCGCGCTCGTAGGCCAGGCGGGGTGCGGCAAGACCTCGCTTGCCGAAGCGCTCCTCGCCGCCGCCGGCGCCATCTCTTCCCCCGGGTCCGTCGCGCGCGGCGACACGACGTGCGACTACACGCCCCTCGAGAAGACGCTGGGCCATTCGCTCAAGCTAGCCGTCGCGAGCTTCGAGGCCGAAGCGGGCGGCGAGGGCGCGAGCATCCACCTGCTCGACACGCCGGGCTACCCGGACTTCCTCGGCCACTCGCTCCCGGCGCTCGCGGCGGTGGAGACGGCGGCGATCGTCATCGACGCGCAGAAGGGCGTGGAGATGATGAGCGGGCGCTTCATGCAATGGGCGGGCCGCCGCGGGCTCGACCGCCTGGTGGTCGTGAACAAGATCGACGCGGCCGAGGGCGCCGACCTCGAGCGGCTCCTCGCGGAGATCCAGGAGGCGTTCGGCAAGGAATGCCTGCCGCTCAATCTGCCCGCCGGCAACCGCTCGCGCGTCAACGACTGCTTCTTCGCACCCTCCGGGGAGGCGGACTTCTCGTCGGTGGAGGCCGTGCACCGGCAGCTGATCGAGCAGGTCGTCGAGGTCGACGAGAAGTTCACCGAGGCGTACCTCGAGAACGGCGACGTGGATCCCGGGTCGCTGCACGAGCCGCTCGAGCGGGCGCTTCGCGAAGGACACCTCATTCCGGTCGTGTTCACTTCGGCGACCACGGGCGCCGGCGTCGCCGAGCTCCTGCAGGTCATCGTCCGCCTGCTGCCGAACCCGACCGAGGGCAACCCGCCGGCCTACATCGCCACGCCCGCCGGGGGCGGCGAGGCGAGCGAGCTCGTGCCGGTCCCGGACCCCGGCCGGCACGTGCTCGCGCACGTGTTCAAGATCGAGATCGACCCTTACGTGGGGCGGCTTGCCGTGTTCCGCGTCCATCAGGGCCGCCTGACCCCGGGAACGCAGCTCTACATCGGCGAGGGCCGAAAGCCCGTCAAGGCCGGACACCTCTACAGGCTCCGCGGCAAGCAGCAGATGGAAGTAAGCGAGGCGCTGCCCGGCGACATCTGCGCGGTGACGAAGATCGACGAGATCCGGTTCGACCACATCCTGCACGACTCGCCCGCCGACGCCCACGTGCACGCACGGCCGCTCGAGCTGCCGGCGCCCGTGTTCGGCCTCGCGGTGCAGCCGAGGAAGCGCGGCGACGAGCAGAAGCTCTCCGACGTCCTGCACCGGATCGTCGCGGAAGATCCGTGCCTGCACATCGAGCACAACACGCAGGCGAACGAGACCGTGATCCGGGGCCTGGGCGAGATGCACCTCAAGACGCTGCTCGAGAAAATCCAGGCGCAGTACCGGCTCGACCTCGAGACCCGCCCGCCGGCCATTCCCTACCGCGAGACCGTGGCCGCCCGCGCCGACGGCCACAGCCGCCACAAGAAGCAGACCGGCGGCGCGGGGCAGTTCGGCGAGGTGTACCTGCGCGTCGAGCCGCTGCCGCGCGGGGCGGGCTTCGAGTTCGTCGACTCGGTGAAGGGCGGCGCCATTCCCAGCCAGTTCATTCCGGCGGTGGAAAAAGGCGTGCGCAACGTCATGGAGTCAGGCTTCGTCGCCGGCTATCCCCTGCAGGACGTGCGCGTGACCGTCTACGACGGCAAGAGCCACCCCGTCGATTCCAAGGAAGTGGCGTTCGTCTCGGCGGGCCGCAAGGCGTTCCTCGACGCCCTGGCAAAGGCGCGGCCGATCGTGCTCGAGCCGATCGTCAACGTGGACATCACCGCGCCCGAGGCGCGCATGGGCGACATCGCGGGCGAGCTTGCGGGCCATCGCGCGCACATCAAGGGCTCCGATACCCCGCGCGCCGGAACGGTGCAGATCACCGCGCAGGCGCCGCTCGCGGAACTGGAGAGCTTTCCGACGCGCCTGAAGTCCCTCACGGCCGGCCACGGCTCCTACCGCCTCGAGTTCAGCCACTACGAGCCCGCGCCGCCGCAGCTTCAAAGCAAGCTGAGCGCCGCCCACCGGCCGTCGGCCGGCGAAGAGTAGCGTTCACGACCTGCCGCGCGGCCAGCAAGGCGCGTCACGTGGCCGCGTGGCGCTCCTTGATGATGGCAAGAACCTCGTCGGGGTCGCGCCGCCACCAGTACTCCGAGAAGATCTCGACCTCGTGCAGGCCGCCGTAGCCGGCGCCCTCCACCCAGCCGCGCAGCCGCGGCAGGTCGATGACGCCGTCGCCCATCATGCCCCGATCGTTCAGCAGGTCGCGCGTGGGCACGAGCCAGTCGCAGATGTGGTAGGCGAGCAGCCGATCCTTGCCCGCGCGGCGGATCTGCTGCTCGAGCTTCGGATCCCACCAGACGTGATACGCGTCGACGGCGACGCCGATTCCGTCGCCCAGCTCGTCGCAGAGGTCGAGCGCGTGCTCGAGCGTGTTGATGCACGCGCGGTCGGCGGCCTGCATGGGGTGCAGCGGCTCGATGGCGAGCGGCACGCCTGCCTGCCGCGCCTCGGGAAGGATCCGCGCGAGTCCCTCCCGCACCTCAGCCCTCGCGCGCGGCAGGTCCCTGGAGCCCTCCGCGAGGCCGCCGACGACGAGCACGAGGCACTGGGCGCCAAGGACGTGCGCCTCCTCGATCGCCCTGCGGTTGTCGTCGAGCCATCCGGGCTTGGTGAAGAAGCCCCCGCGGCAAAGACCGCTGACCACGAGCCCGTGCTGGTCGATGAGCGCTTTCGCTTTCGCCAGGCCCAGGGCGGCGACCTGGTCCCGCCAGGGCGAGATCCCGCGGAAGCCATGCCGCGCGCAGCCCTCGATGATCTGCGCGAGGCTCCATTGCTTGCGAACCGTGGCGCCGTTCAGCGAGAGCCTGTCGGCGCCCGGCGCGGTCAGCGGCATCCGTGCAGCGCGAGCAGCTCGCGCATGCGCCGGCAGGCGAGCTCCGGGTCGGCGAGCAGGCCGGCGGCGTCCGCCAGTCGGAAGAGCTCGGCGAAATGGAGCACGTTCCTGGCCGACTGCTGGCCGCCCACCATGACGAAGTGCTCCTGGTGGCCGTTCAGCCACGCCATGAAGACGACGCCCGTCTTGTAGAAGCGGGTCGGCGCCTGGAAGATGTGGCGCGACAGGGGCACGGTCGGCTCGAGGATCTCTCGGAACTCATTCTTCTTGTTCTCGGCGAGGAAAGACAGCGCCTGGGACGCGGCCGGAGCGATGGAATCGAAGATGCCGAGCAGCGCGTCGGAATGGCCCTGCGCGTCGCCCTCGATCAGCTCGGCGAAGTTGAAGTCGTCGCCCGTGTACATGCGCACGCCCGCGGGCAGGCGCCGCCGCATGGCGATCTCCTTCTCCTTGTCGAGAAGCGAGATCTTGATGCCGTCGACCTTCGTCCGGTTGCGCTCGATGATCGACAAGCATACGTCCATGGCCGCCTGGTGGTCCGCCGCGCCCCAGTAGCCTGCGAGCGCCGGGTCGAACATCTCGCCCAGCCAATGGATGATGACCGGCTCCTTCACCTGGGACAGGATGCGGTCGTAGACCCGCGCGTAGTCCTCCGGCGTGCGCGCCGCCGCGGCGAGCGCGCGGCTCGCCATGAGGATGATGCGGCCGCCGAGCTTCTCGATGGCGCCGCACTGCATCTCGTAGGCGGCGACGATGTCCTCGATCGAATGCTTGCGGGCGCCGTCCAGATGATCGGTGCCCGCCCCCGAGGCGACGCGCGCGCCCGGCACATCCCGTGACATCTCCACCGATCTGCGGACCAGCTCCAGCGAGCTCGGCCAGTCGAGGCCCATGCCGCGCTGCGCGGTGTCCATGGCCTCGGCGACGCCGAAGCCCCAGGACCAGAGGTGGCGGCGGTAGGCGAGGGTCGCGTCCCAGTCAATGGCGGCTTCGAGCCAGGGCTCGCGCGTGGAGAACGGGTCGGCGACGACGTGCGCCGCCGCGAGAGCGACGCGGGTAAACGGCTTGTCAGGCCGCCGGAAGGCCTTCGGCGCCCGGACGGCATGCTCTTCCAGCCGTCCGCCGGCCACCGGCAGCTTGATGGTGAGGATGGTATCGCGCTTCATGCTTGCCTTGTCCCGCCTTATGCCTTGAGCCTTGGCACGTCGAGCCACTTGCGCTGCCGCCAGCTCTTCAGGCCGAGCTCCGCGAGCTGCACGCCCTTCGCGCCTTCGAGCAGATCCCAGCGAAAGCGCCTCTCTTCTCCGGCTACGTGGCGCAGGAAGAGTTCCCATTGCGCCTTGAAGGCATTGTCGTAATCCTCGTCCGGCACTTCCTTCCACCCGGCGAAGAAGTCGATGGGCTGCGGGATGTCCGGATTCCATACGGGCTTGGGCGTCTCGGCATAGGACTGCGTGAAGCATCGGCGCAGGCCCGCCACGGCGCTGCCCTGCGTGCCGTCCACCTGCAACGTCAGGAGATCGTCGCGCCGCACGCGCACCGTCCACGCCGAGTTGAAGTGGGCGACCACGCCCCCGGCGAGCTGGAAGGTGGCGTAGGCGGCGTCGTCCGCCGTGGCCTTGTACTTTCTTCCCGACTCGTCCCACCGGTGCGGCACGTGCGTCGCGCCGAGGCAGCTCACGGCGCGCACCTCGCCGAACAGGTTGTCCATCACGTAGCGCCAGTGGCACAGCATGTCGAGGATGATCCCGCCGCCGTCTTTCTTGCGGTAGTTCCACGACGGGCGCTGCGCCGGCGGCTGGCCGCGCGCCGGGTCGCCCTCGAACACCCAGTAGCCGAACTCGCCGCGCACCGACAGGATGCGCCCGAAGAAACCCTCGTCGCGCAGCTTCTTCAGCTTGAGCAGGCCCGGGAGCCAGAGCTTGTCCTGCACGACGCCGTGCTTCACCTTCGCCTTCTTTGCCGCTGCGTACAGGCTCCTCGCCTCCGCAAGCGTGGTCGCCACCGGCTTCTCGCAGTAGACGTGCTTGCTCGCCGCGATGGCGCGCTTGAGCAGCCGGGGACGCAGGTTGGTGGACGCGGCGTCGAAGAAGATCGCATCATCGCGGCTCTTCAGCGCCGCATCGAGATCGGTCGTCCAGCGATCGATCCCGTGCTCGCGCGCGAGCGCCTCGACCTTCGCCGCGTTGCGCCCCACGAGCAGCGGGTCCGGCATGAGCCGGGTGCCGTCCCTGAGCGCGACGCCGCCCTGCTCGCGGATCGCCAGGATGGATCGAACGAGATGCTGGTTGGTGCCCATGCGGCCGGTGACGCCGTGCATGACGACGCCGATGCGCTTTTCGGTCATTTCCTGTCGTGCTCCCTCATTTCGTTTCCATCGGTTTCATGCGCGTCCAGTCGGGCAGCGCGCCGCTCGCGAATCCCGGGCACCCGAGCGAGCCGATGGCGAGCTCGCCGCCCGAGATCCTGAGCCGCACGGCGCCGTGGCTGCGCTCGTAGAGATCGGCATGCGCCTCGAGAAAGGCCGCCTGCTCTTCCTCGGGAAGCCCCGCCATGCCGTTCACGTAGTGGTGGCCGTTGCGCTCGACGTGCCCGAGCCCGAGCAGGGAGGCGAGCGCGAGGTCCTGCTGCACCGCGAGGCCGGCCTGCGTCGTGAGATCCTCGCCGGAGAGGAAGTAGCGGCTGGAGCCCTCCTCGCGGTTCCAGAGCTGGCAACGCGCAGCGTTGAGGATCGACTTGTAGAGGCCCTTGCAGGCCTTCGACGACACGCCGGTGTAGCCCCGGCGCCGCGCCATGGGAAACGACTCGAGCGAGTCGTCCGACTCGTCGATGATCACCGGCTTCTCCTCGGCGAGCTCCGAGACGTCCTCGGTCAGCGCGTACTCCCGCTTGATCGGCTGCTCGATGAAGGCGATGCTCGCCGCGAGCTGCTTGAGGCGCGGATCCTTTCGCACCCGCCGCCAGAGCTCGAGCACGCCCTCGGCGTCCTCGTACTGCTCGTTGCCGTCGAGGGTCGCCTGGTAGCGCCCGCCCGCGGCGGCGAAGTGGCGATCGAGCACGGCGGCGATGGCCGCGAGGCGCTCGAGGTCGGCGACCGGATCGCCGGAGACCTTCAGCTTGAACCAGCGGTGGCCGTAGCGGTGCACCGCCTCTTCCAGCGTCTCGGGCAGGCCGTCTCCGGCGGGCGCCTGCACTTCCGCGGGCGTGAGCGGATCGACAAGCCCTACCGTATGGCGGGCGGCAATCGACGTCCGCGGCGCAAGGCCATGGAGGAACTCGTCCATGTCGAACGCCATGAGGTCGGCCTGCCAGCCCGGGGCGGTAATCCCCGGCGCGTTCCTCGCGACCGCGTCGTAGAACGACACGCCGAGCGCCCGGCAAAGAGCGTCGAGCACGGCCCGGTCGATGAGCGCCGGTCCATAGCACGCGACGAGGCTGTTCAGGCCCTGCAGCGCGCCCATGGCGATCTGCGGCGCATAGTTGTCGATGGAATGGCCGAACGCCGTGTTGGCCGGCCCGGCGAGATAGCTCGCCTTCGCGAGCGCAAGCGAGGCCCGAAGCTGCGCGAAGTTCTCCTCGTTCGTGAGCTCCGGGCTCTTGTCGAACCACTTGGGCACCAGGAGCTCCGCCGCCCCGCCCGTGCCGGCGCGTCCGTCCTCGAGCTCGATCGCCACCCGGACGAGCGCCTGCGGCGCCTCGGTCAGCGTCACCACGCCGAAGCGAAAGGGCAGCCGCAGCTTCACGTCGCGCTCGAAGAGATCGATCGCCTTGATGACGAATCTCATGCCGCCTCCAGCGCCTCGAGGATGCCGCGGACGTAGCCGATCGCCCGCGCTGCCGCGCCGGGACCGTCGGGCACGTAGTCGAACGGCTCCACGGCGAGGTCCCCCGCGTAGCCGAGCCGCTTCAGCGCCGCGAGAAGGGGCGCGAAGCGCTGCTCGCCCTGCCCCGGGCCCCTTCGGTTCGGATCGTTCAGCTGCACGTGCGCGATCATTCCGGCAGGGAGCCAGCGCTCGACGAGCGCGTGCAGGGGCTCGCGCTCCATCCGGGCGGCGGCGCTGCAGTCGAGCATCGTGCGCACGCTCGCCGAGCCGATCGAGGCCACCATCGCCGCGGCCTCCGCCAGCGTGTTGAGGAGCGGCGTCTGCGGCGCCCCGAGCGGCTCGATGCAGTACACGACGCCGGCCTTCGCGGCGCGCTCGGCCACGCGGGCAAAGCATTCCTGGGCGCGGGCGAGGGCTGCTTCGCGCGTGTCGCCCTCGTCGATGCGCCGCTGCTGCGGCGAGCCGTGCACGAGGTAGCGCCCGCCGAGCGCGGCGCACAGGTCGACGAGCGCGAGCATCACCTCGACGGTCCGCTGCCGCGTGGCGTCGTCCCGCGTGCTGATCGACAGGCCGGCCGGCTTGACGAGCAGCCAGTGAAGCCCCGTGATCGCAATGCCCGCCTGCGCCGCGGCCCGACGGGCCGCGCTCACCTCGGCCTCGCTCATCCGATGCGGCGCCTCGGCGAGCGTGTAGGGCGCGACTTCGAGGCCATCGTAGCCGAGCGTCCTCGCGAGCGCGCATTGCTCGGCGAACGGCATGGCGCCGAGGACCTCGTTGCAGAGCGCGACCCTCATGCCGCCTTGCGCATCGCGTGGAGGATCATGCTCGCGTTGTGCCGCGCCCGGGCGGCAAGCGCGCGCGGATGCATGAGGTCGCGGCCGAAGATGCGGGAGAGCGTGAAGCGGTTGCTGAGGTAGAAATAGCACTCGCCGGCGATCGAGATGTAGAGCTGCACCGGATCCACCCCGCGCCGGAAGAGCCCTTCGCGCTCGCCGCGGCGCAGGATGTGGCGGAGCGTACCGACGAGCGGCGAATGGATCTCGCGCACGCGGCGCGAGCGGGCCACGTGGCGGCCCTTGTGCAGGTTCTCGCTGTTCAGGAGCGTCATGAACTCGGGATGCTCGAGGAAATAGCGCCAGGTGAAGGCGACGAGCCGCCTCAGCGCCTCGCGCGGATCCTTGTGCTCGAGGTCGAGCGAGCGCTCGGCCGCCCGGATGCGCGCATAGCTCTCCTCCAGGACCGCGAGGAAGAGGTCCTCCTTCGCGCCGAAGTAGTGGTAGAGCATCCGCTTGTTGACCCTGGCGAGCGCGGCGATGCGATCGACCCGCGCGCCGCCGAGGCCGTGGCGCGCGAACTCGCTCGTCGCCGCCTCGAGGATCCGCCGTCGCGTGCGCTCGGGGTCGCGGGCGCCGTTCGTCCGCATGCCGGCCTCATTCCATCCCGAGCAGCCGGTACACCCGCCTCGTGTACTCGCCGAAGCGCTCCTGGGTCTTGACGTCGAGCGTGCGCGGGTGAGGGAGCTCCACCGGGAAGTTGTCGGCCATGCGCGCGGGCCCGGCCGTCAGCACGACGACACGCGTGCCGAGGAAGACCGCCTCGGAGATGCCGTGCGTGACGAAGACGATCGTCTTGCCCGACTCCTTCCAGATGCGCAGGAGCTCCAGGTTCATCTTCTCGCGCGTGAGCGCGTCGAGCGCGCCGAAGGGCTCGTCCATCAGGACGAGCTTCGGGTCGTGCACGAGCGCGCGCGCGATAGCGGCGCGCTGCTGCATGCCGCCCGAGAGTTCGTAGGGGTACTTGTCCTCGTAGCCGGAGAGGCCGACGAGCGCGAGGAGCGCGCGCGCGCGCTCGCGCGCCTCGGCGGCCGGCAGGCCGAGGATCTCGGCCGGCAGCAGCACGTTCTGCAGGATGCGGCGCCACTTCAGAAGGAGCGGCGCCTGGAACACCATGCCGACGTCGCGCGCCGGGTCGAAGGGATGCTCGGCCGAGCCGATGCGCACCTCGCCGCCGTCGTGCTCGTGCAGGCCGGCGAGGACCTTGAGGAGCGTCGACTTGCCGCAGCCCGAGGGCCCCACCAGCGACACGAGCTCGCCCGGCATCACGTCGAACGTCGCATCGGAGATGGCGAGATGCTCCTCCTTCCCGCGCCGGTAGACCTTGCGCACGCCGGCCAGGTGTATGAAGGGCTCGCGCGCCCCCGTCGTCGAATGCATGTCCTTCATGCGCGGCTAGGCGAGGCGCGCGTCCTTCGGCACGAGCAGGCGCTCGAGCAGGAGCACGATGCCGTAGAGAACCATGCCGATCAGGGTGATGAGCAGCACCGCCATGAACATGGCCGGCGTGTCGAGCGTCACCTGCACCTGGAGCATCAGGTAGCCGAGGCCTTTGTCGGAGCCGAGGAACTCGCCCACGATCGCGCCGGCGACGGCGAGGATGGCCGCCACCTTCATGCCGGAGAAGATGTAGGGCAGCGCGCCGGGAAGCTGGATCTTGGTGAAGAGCTGCCAGCGCGAGCCCTTCAGCGAGCGCACGAGGTCGAGAAGCTCCGGCTCGATCTCGCGCAGGCCGCGCGCGGTGGTGAGCAGGATCGGGAACACGCAGATCGAGAAGGCCATGAGCGTGTTCGGGAAGATGCCGTACTTGAACCACACGATGATGAGCGGGCCGAGCGCCACCTTCGGGATCATGTTGAGCGAGACGAAGAGCGGCATGAAGAACGCCTCGAGCGGCTTCGACCAGGTGAAGGCGAGCGCCAGGGCCACGCCCACCACCAGGGCGATGAAGTAGCCGCCGAAGATCTCGGTGGCGGTCACGGAGACGTTGCGCCACCAGTCGTAGTTCGGCTCGAGGAGGGCCTCCAGCGTCGCCCCGGGCGAGGGCATGACGAACTTGGGGACCTCCCCCAGCTTCACGAACAGGTACCAAGCGACGATGAGCGCCACGTGCGCGAGCACGGCGAGCGTGATGCGTCCCCATTTGGCGTTCATGCCGGCCTCCCTGCTGTGATGGACGACGACAACCCGGCTTGACGATGTAACTATCCGGTTACCCGATGGTAACATCGCGACCATCTTCAACGAGGAGGCTCACATGCGAAATGTTGCAGGCATCGCCGCCGCTGCCGCGCTGGCGACCCTGGCCGTCCCGGCGGCCGCCCAGCAGAAGCTCGACTTCGTGCTGAACTGGGTGCCCGGCGGCGACCATGCGCCCTACTACTACGCCAAGCAGCAGGGCTGGTACGCCAAGGAGGGGATCGATCTCAACATCGAGCCCGGCAAGGGCTCGGCGCTCGCGGTGCAGAAGGTGGGCGCGGGGCAGAACCCGGTCGGCCTCGCGGACATGGCCAACGTGCTCACGCTGCGCGGCAAGGGCGCCGACGCGGTGGGCGTGTTCAACGTGTACGCGAACTCGCCGCAGGGCATGTACTGGAAGAAAAGCTCCGGCATCAAGGGCATCAAGGACTTCCCCGGCAAGAAGATCGGCAACCCCGCGGCCGATGGCGCGCGCACCATGTGGCCGGCCCTCGCCAAGGCGAACGGCATCGACCCGAAGTCGGTCACCTGGGTGAACGTCGACGCGAACGCGAAGCTGGCGGCGCTCAAGGCGGGCTCGATCGACGTGACGACCTCGTTCTACAACATCCACCACATCTTCCAGCGCGAGCTCGGCGCCGACATGGGCTTCCTCGCCTGGCGCGACGTAGGGCTCAATCCCTACGGCAACTCGGTGATCGTCAACGGCGAGTTCCTAAAGGCGAACCGCCCGCTCATCGGCAAGTTCGTCGCCGTGACCCAGCGCGCCTTCGCCGCCTGCGTCGAGGCTCCGGAGCCCTGCGTCAAGGCGCTCGTCGCGGCGAACGGGGCGCTCAAGTTCGACAACGAGCTCACCAACTGGAAGCTCGTCGAGGTGCTGATGAGCGACAAGATCTCGCAGACGGTGGCGCTCGGCTGGCACGACGACGCGCGCATGAAGTCCGACTACGAGCTGGTGCGCGACTACGTCGGCATCGAGAAGCCGTACGACGTGAAGAGCGCGTACACCAACCAGTTCCTCGACAAGTCGATCAAGATGAAGGCGGTCAAGGCGCCGGACGCCTGACGAGCCGCCTTAGCCAATCGCGAAGCCTGCGGGTCCACGCGCGACCCGCAGGCGCTTCTTCCTTCAGCGAAGTCTTGAGCTCCGGCGGCTTTCCCGGCTCCGGAGCCTGCGGCCCGGACGCGCCGCCCGCAAAGCGCTTCTCCAGGCAATCGGCGAACTGGGCGGTCCGCTCGGTCGCCCGCTTCTCGAACAGCCGGTCGACGATCGGCTTCAGCTGCCCCGTCCCGGTGACGTCGAACACGCTCACGAGCGTCGTGCCGCGCCCGGCCGGCTCGAGCGCCACGTCGATGACCATGGTGAGGTGCTCGGCCTTCGCCACCGCGTGCAGGCGCCGCGGCGGGTCCTCCGACTCGATGACGGCGCGCAGCGTCAGGACCATCGGGATGACGCCGACCTTCTCCCTCACCGTGACGTCGGCGCTGCGATCGTCGATCGGCTCGATTCGCTCCACCCCCGGGATGCACGTGCAGAGCGACCGGAAGTCGCGCAGGAAGCGCCATAGCGCCTCGGGCGAGGCGTCAACCGCGATCCGCGCTTCGCGCCGCGGCACTCAGCCCCACCACTTCGGAAGCTTGTAGTCCTCGGCGAGGATGCCGGCCGCGTTGTGCCCCGCACCCGCATGCACGCCGCCGCCCGGGTGGCAGTAGCCGCCGCACATGTACAGGCCCTCCACGGGCGAGCGATAGCCCGACCAGCCGGCGAACGGCCGGAAGTAGCCCATCTGGTCCGGCGTCATGTCGCCCACCACGTCGACCCCGTTCACCATGTTGTCGTTGTGCCGCTCGGTGTCGGTCGGGTCCTGGATCGTCATGGCGAGGATCCTGTCCTTCGTCATGTTGGGCGCATAGCGTCGCCAGAGCCCGAGGCAGTGCTCGGCGTACTCCTCCCGCACCTTCTTCCAGCCGGCCGCGCCTTCCGGCGCCACGGCGTAGGGCGCGTATTGCCAGATGAGCGCGGTGTGCTTGCCCGCGGGCGCCTGCGAGGGATCGAAAAGCGTCGGCACCGTGATCTGCAGCATCTCCCGGCGGGGCGGCCTGCCCGCGGCAATCTCCTGGTAGGCCTCGACCTGGTCGGCCACCCGGCCGCAGAACATCTCCTGGCTGAAGGCGCGCTCGACGTGCGAATTGTGCGCCGCCGCCGTGTAGCGGGGCGGCTCGGACAGCGCGAGGTGCAGGCAGAAGAGCGAGCGGCCGCGCGAGTGGTAGTTCTTCACCCGCGTCACGAAGGCCTCCGGCAAATGCTCTTCGCCGACGAGCTGCAGGAAGCTCTTCTTCGGCTCGACGTTCGTGATCACCGCCTTGGCGGCCTGCACCCGGGTACCGTCCGTGAGCTCGACGCCGCTCGCCCGGTTTCCGGAGACGAGCACGCGCTTCACCTCCGCGCCGGTCCTCACCTCCCCGCCCGCGCCCTCGAGCGCGCGGCGCATGCCCTCGGCCAGCTGCTGCGAGCCGCCCACGCAGATCGGCGCCTCGGCCTTCAGGATGCGGAAGAGGCAGATCCAGCCCTGCCCGTAGGCATCCGGCGGAAAGCCGAGCACCGTCATGCGCGCGAGCATGTGCACCCTGACCTCCTCGCTCTCGAAGAGCTCCTCGAGGAGCTGGACCGGCGTCGCCGCCTGCCACTGCATCAGGGCGCGTCCCTCCTCGGACTTCTCGAGCTCGGCGGTCTGCATCGACGGCGGCAGCGGCGGCGAATACATGAGCGGCAGGTACGTCGAGTCGATGAACTCGCCGTAGTCCTCCACGAGCTGCGTGAAGGTCCTGGCGTCGCGCGCCGAGAACTTCGCGATCTCGGCGGCCATGCGCTCGGGCTCCCGGTACATCACGAGACAGCGCTGGTCGGGGAAGATCGTTCCCCTCAGGTAGTCGGGATAGACGTATTTCACGCCGTGGCGCTCGAGCTCGAGATCGCGGTAGACCGGGCTCAGCGGGATGTGCGTGTGCACCATCGAGCAGATGTTGTGCCTGAACCCCGGAAGCGTCGCCTCCTCGGTGTGGCAGCTGCCGCCGACGCGACGGTTGCGCTCGAGCACGAGCACCCTGGCGCCGGCGCGGGCGAGGTAGCCCGCGCAGGCGAGCCCGTTGTGCCCCGAGCCGATGACGATGAAATCGTACGTGGCCATGCCGGAGGCCTCAGTTGGTCCCCGCGCCGACCGATCTTGCGATCTTGTCGATCTTCGCCACCTCGGCGGCGAGGAACTTGCCGAGCGCCTCGGGCGTGCTCGTCTCCGCGTCGGTGCCGAAGGAAAGGAAGCGCGCCTTCATCTCCGGCGTGGACATCGCCTTGACGATCTCGCGATTGAGGCGCTCGACGACCGCCTTCGGCATTCCGGCCGGTCCGACGATCGCCTGCCAGGTCGAGAAGGAGAAGTTCGGGTAGCCGGACTCGGCGAGGGTCGGCACCTCGGGCACGACCGCCGAGCGCTTCGGCGTGGTCACCGCGATGGGCGTCAGGCGGCCCGCCTTGACCTGCTGGATGACGTCCGAGATGTTCGCGAACATCACCTGGGCGTTGCCGCCGAGGAGGTCCTGCATCGCGGGCGCGCCGCCCTTGTAGTGCACCGTGACCCAGTCGATCCCGGCGACCTGCTTGAACATCTCGCCCGAGAGGCGCGTGAGCGTGGTCGCCCCGGGCGAAGCCATGTTGAGCTTGCCGGGGTTCGCCTTGGAGTAGGCGATCAGCTCCCGCGGCGTCTTGGCCGGCACCGAAGGATGGACGACGGCGAGAATCGGCACCGTGGCGACGAGGCTCACCGGGGTGAAGTCCTTGACGGGATCCCAGGAGAGATTCTCGAAGAACGCAGGCGAGGTCGCGAACGAAGTCGCTGCGACGAGCAGCGTATAGCCGTCGGGAGCCGAGCGCGCGACCTGCTCCGCCGCGATGTTGCCGCTCGCGCCCGGCTTGTTCTCCACCACCACCGTCTGCCCGAGCGCCTGCGAGAGCTTCTCGCTCAGCGCGCGCGCCGAGAGATCCGTCGAGCCGCCCGGCGGGAAGCCGACGACGAAGCGGATCGGGCGCGCGGGATAGCTCTGCGCCTGGACGAGCGTGGCCGCGAGCGCGGCGATCAGGAAGAATGCAAGGCGTTTCATCGGTGCCTCCTTACTCGACTTTCACGTTGGCGGCCTTGGCGACCTTGCCCCAGGTCGTGATCTCCTCCCGCAGGAAGCGGCCGAAGGCCTCCGGCGAGCCCGTCTGGATCGTCATGCCGAGCTGCGTCAGGCGTGCGCGCACGTCCGGGGCGTTCAGCGCCGCGGCGACGTCGGCGTTGATCTTCGCGATCACCGCCGGCGGGGTGCCCGAGGGCACGAGCACGCCCTGCCACACCGAGGCGTCGATGCCCGGGGCCACGGTCTCGGCGAGCGTGGGCACGTCGGGCAGCAGCGGCGAGCGCGAGGCCGTGGTGGCGGCGAGCGCGCGGAGCTTCCCGCCCTGCACGAGGCTCGCCGCTTCCACCACGTTCACGATCATCGCCTGCGTCTCCCCGGCCATCGTCGCCTGCACCGCCGGAGCGCCGCCCTTGTAGGGCACCATGACGATGTCGGTGCCGGTCAGCTGCTTGATCAGCTCGAAGGTCAGGCGCTGGCCGCTCGCCGCCCCGGGCGCGGCGAAATTGAGCTTGCCCGGATTCGCCTTCGCGTAGGCGATGAAGGCCTTGATGTCGCGCGCGGGCACCTCGTTGTTGACCACCAGCACGTTCGGGATCGTGGAGACGAGCGTGACCGGCGCGAGGTCCCGGAGGGCATCGTAGTTCAGCTTCTCGTAGACCACGGCGCTGATGGCGATCGCCGTCGTGGCGAGCAGCATCGTCGTGCCATCGGGCTCGCTCTTCGCGACATAGTCCGTGCCGATGTTCGCCGCCGCGCCAGGCTTGTTCTCCACGACGACGGCATGCCCCCACTTCTCGGCAAGCTTGGGGGCGATGAGGCGGGCGGTGGTGTCGGTCGAGCCGCCCGGCGGAAACGCCACCACGAGCTTCACCGTCTTGGAAGGGAACTGCGCCTGGGCGGCCGTGGCGGCCGCGACGGCGAGCACGGCGACGAGCGCCTTGCGGATCCACCGGTTCATCTGTGTCCTCCTCCTCGTTTCATGGGTCTCCTCCGTTATGGAAGTCCTTCTCTCAGAGCGTGAGCTCGAGCGCGAACCTGCGCACCTTCGCTTCGTCGATCTCGATCCCGAGGCCGGGCCCCTGCGGCACCTTCGCGACCTGCCGCTCGACGGGCAGCGGCCTGGCGAGATAGTCCTCGGCGATGAACTGCGGCCCGTTCAGGTCCACGGGCAGCGTCATGCCGTAGGCGGCAAAGAGGTGCACCGACGCGGCGAAGCCGATGGGCGCGTCCATGAGCCCCGAGCCGATGAGCGTGAGACCGGCATTAAGCGCGAGGTCGCACATCTGGCGTGCGTAGAAGAGCCCGCCCACCTTGGAGACCTTGATGGCGAGGCCCTCCACGGCGTCGCGCCGGAGGAGCTCGACCACGAACGGCAGGCCCATGGCGGCCTCGTCCAGGGCGATCACGAGCCCCGTGGCCGAGAGGAGCTTGCGCATCGCATAGACGTCGCTCATGGGCACCGGCTGCTCGAAGAGCGTGATGCCGAGCTTCTCGAACGCCTTCGACATCCGCAGCGCCTCTTCGAGCGTATAGCCCTGGTTGGCGTCCGGCCAGACGTAGGCGCCGTCGGCGGCCTCGACCACCGCGCGGACGATGTCCGCATCGAGCGCCTTCTGATGACCCACCTTGACCTTGAAGCCGCGGTAGCCCTCGGCGAGGCCCTCGCGCGTCATCTTCGCCGCCTCCTCGGGGCTGGCGGCCGACACGAGGCGGGCAAGCGGAACCGCGTCGGCGCGCCGCGCGCCGAGCCAGCTCTGCACGGGGATGCCGAGCCGCTTGCCGATGAGATCGTGCACCGCGAGGTCGATCGCGCACTTGGCGATCGGCTGGCCCGGATCGAGCCCGGTGGCGAGCTCCTGGTTCATGCGCGCGTGCAGCCCGGCGATGTCGAACACGTGATGGCCGATGAGGGCGGGCGCGAGGTATCGGCGGATGGAGCTGGTGCAGGACTCAACGGTCTCGGCCGACCAGCGCCGCGAGGGCCCCGCCTCGCCCCAGCCGACGTAGCCGTCGCTGTCGGTGAGCTTGACCAGCGCGATGCGCTTGCCTTCGTCCAGCGTGCGCGAAGGACCGCGCGGCAGCGTCAGCACCGCCTTCATCGGGAGCCGGACGGGGAAGACCTCGATGCTCTGGATGTGCATGAATCAGCCCTTCTTCTCTTCGCTCATCGCCAGTTCAGGAAAACGGGACTCCCCCACGCGATATGCCCGTTTCGCTGGCGGGCGCGCAGGTACACGTGCGAGCGGCCGCGAGGAACCTCCAGCCGGCAGCGCCCTTCGAGCGCCGAGGCGCGGCGCGGGACGAGCCGGTGCCATTGGTAGCCCTCCTTCGGGAACGGGCCGGTGAAGAAGTTGGCCGAGCGATGCGCGAGCTCGCCAAGCGTGTGGCGCGTCGTCTGGAGGGCAGGCTCGGAGAGCGCGAGCTCGACGGCCGTGTCAGGGTTCGCCTGCAGCTCGAGCACGACGCTCTGGTTCGGGTTCTCGCGGTAGGCGTTCTGGCGCGCCGTGTACGACCGGACGGCAAGGCCGCCGTCGCCGCGGCGCTCGAAGCGATGGCGCCGCCGCTCGTCGAAGGGCATGGACTGCAGGCAGGGAAAGAAGCGAAGCAGCCGCCCGCCGTGCACGCTGACCTCCATGGCCCAGTCGCAGACGCGGTCGAGCGCGAGGGCGCCCCAGGGGCCCCAGCCCCACTCGAGCCGCAGCTGCACGGGCTGCTCGAAGGATGTCGGCACCGCATCGTCGGCGAAGGCGCGGTGCACGATGCGCCCGTCCTGGATGAGCTCCACCACGTCGAGCTCGTCGCGGCCCTCGACGCGAAAGCGCGCCTCCACGCTGTTGCCCGCTTCGAGCGTCGCCCCCATGGGAGCGCCTTCCACGGTGAAGTCGAGCTCGATGCGATCGCCGGTCAGCGCGTAGGTGCGCCTTGCGCGGATCGCCTCGAAGATGCCCTCGCGCGAGAACTCGGAGACAAGCGCGGCCATGAGCCCCTCGCCGTAGGCGCCGGGAAAGCCGGCATGGTCGTCCGAGGAACCGACGAAGCCGAAGCGAAGCCCCGCCTCCAGCGCCGCGCGCGCGGTATTGGCCGTCTCCCGCCCGCCCATCGAATGGGAGAAGTAGGGAAACGGCCCGCGGTCGTCCTCCGAATTGCCGTGCTCGGAATAGATCTCCACGACCGGCGTGCAGGCTTCGTCGAAGCACTCCCAGTTCACGCCGCGGCGGCCCTTCGGATAGGCGAGGTGATGGGGGATCATGAGGGCGCCTTCGTCCAGGCAGAAGCGCCGCAGCTTCTGCACGTCGGCGGCGTAGAAGAGCGGCCGGTGGTCCTTGGGAAGGACGACGCACTGGTCGCCCCATTGCGAGGAATGCCACTCGAAGCCGAGGAAAGCGCAGAACTCGCCGTCGCGATTGCCTCCGGCGATCACGTCCTGCACGCGCGGCCAGGTGTCCTTCAGCCGCTTGAAGCCCTCGATCCAGTGGCGCTCGCGCCCGCCCTCCATCGCCGGCATGTCGTGCCAGCTCGAGTGGCCGGTGAAGGCGAAGAAATCGAGGTGGGTGCGCGCGATCTCGAGCGAGCGCTCGATCGAGCCCACGCCGTAGCCGTGGGCGTTGTGGTTGTGGATGTCGCCGTAGAGGATGCGGTACGTCATCCGAGCCAGCGCTCCAGGTTGGCGCGCACGAACGCGTCGTCGTTCAGCTCGGGATAGGCGGCGTACACGCGGTCGATTTCCTCCGCCTGGCCGGGCGAGAGCGTCTCCTTCGGGTCGAGGCACCAGGTGCCGGCGAGCAGGCCCTGGCGCCGCAGCACCTCGTGGCAGCCCGGAATGCAGCCGGCGAAGTCGTTCGCCACGTCGAAGAAAGCGCTGTTGGAATCGGTCACGCGCGAATCGAGGGCGAGAAGGTGCGCATCCACCCGGTCCGCCTCGACCGCGGCATGGATGCGCTCGAGAAGCTCCACCGCGCGCTTCGTCCAGACGCTCCAGTGCCCGAGCAGCCCGCCGCGGATGCGGACCGTCACGTCCTTTCCGTCGCGCCGCACCGTGAACGGCGTGAGGAGGTCGAGGACGATGTGGTCGTCGTTGCCGGTATAGAGCGCGACCCGCTCCTCGGCGCGCGCCTCGACCACGCCGCGCACGACATCCAGCGTGCGGTAGCGATTGAAGGGGGCGATCTTGATCGCCACGACATTGTCGATGGCGGCGAAGCGGCGCCAGAACGCGACGGGCAGCTCGGGGCCGCCGACCGCCTTCTGCAGGTAGAAGCCGACGAGCGGCATCTCCTCGGCCACCGCAGCGCAATGCGCGACAAGCTCGTCGACCGTCGCGCCGGCCATGGGGGCGAGCGAAAGCATGGATGCCGTGTAGCCGAGGCTGCGGGCGAGCGCCGCCTCCTCGCGCGCCTGCGCGGTGCGGCCCGAAAGCCCGGCGATCATCACCAGCGGGCGCTTCGTCCAGCCGCGCGCTTCCTTCATCGCGATGCGAAGCACGGGCTCGTAGAGGCCGACGTCGCGGATCGCGAACTGCGTGGCATGCACGCCGACGGCGAGCCCGCCGGCGCCGGCGTCGATGTAGTAGCGGGCGAGCGCCCGCTGGCGCCGCTCGTCGAGCCGTCGCTGCGCGTCGAGCGCGAGCGGGTGCGCCGGGATGACACAGCCCTTGCGCAGGAGCGAGAGAACCTCGGGTTTGATTTCAGTCCAGTGCATAACCTTATCTATCGTGGCGCCTATCCGAGCTCCGGGCCGGCGATGGCGAAGGTGCGCGCCGGGTCTCCGAAAAGACGCTCCTGTCCGAGCGCCATCCGCGTATACGGTCGCTCCCTCCCGAAGCCGTTCGCCGCGAGCCACGCGGCAAAGGTTTCATGTCGCTCGAGGGCATCGACGATGACCGGCGACGGAACGCTCGCCGCGGCGCGCGCCGTCAGCGCCACCGCCGTGGCCTCGTCCTCGGCCACGATCGGGCCGAGCTGCGTCGCGATGCGACCGTCGCGGCCAAGCAGGAAGCCGGCCAGGCGGCCGCCTTCGACGGCGACGCAGGCGAATGCCCGCGAGCGCTCGCGCAGCCGCTCGAGCAGCGCCGCCCTGTCGCAGCCAAACGCGCGGGCGTCGAGGGCGAGCACTCCGGGCCAGTCCCCGTCCTCGAGGGGCCGCACTTGCCGGGAACGCGCGTCTTGGAACTGCGCTTCTTTCGCGCGAGACGAGCGCAATCCTCCAGAGCCCGGGCGCTCGATGCGCCGCCAGCGCTGGATCGGCCAGCCATCGCGAAAGCCGAGCGGCCCGTAGACCTTGCGCCCGGCTGGCGTGGCGTCGAGCACCGGCACCATGCCGGCGGACTTCAGCTCGTCGATGCAGCGCGCCAGGAGCCGCTTGGCAAGCCCGCGGCGCCGGTGGGCCTCGTCGACGAGCACCATGCTGATCCAGCCGAAGCCGCTTGGGTAGGGCAGCACGGCCGCCGTGGCGACGAGCCCCTCGCCCGCCGACTTCATGGCGAAGGCGCGGCCGAGCTCGAGGAAGATCGACCAGTCGGCCTTCACCTGGTTCCAGCCCGACTGGGCGACGAGCGCCTGCGCGCCCTCGAGGTCGCCCGGCTCCAGCGCCGTCTCCTGCAGCGACTCAGTACTTGCCATCGCGCGTTTCGAAATGGGTCGGCTTGCCGAAGCTCGCGCCGCCGCGCGCGACCCAGTCCGCTACCCAGTCGATCATGACCGCGAGCGGAACGCGCGGCACGCCGAAGAGGCGCTGCGCCTCGGTGGTATCGACGTGCCAGGCCGTCGGCGCCTCGGTGCCCGTGATTACAGGCTTCTTGCCGAGCCGCTCGCCGAAGGCCTGCGCGAGCCACCGCACGCTCACCTTGTCGGGCCCGGTGACGTTGAGCGGCGAGGTCGGCGTGGTGCAGCGCGCCAGCAGCCGCAGCGCCTGCTCGTTGGAATCGCCCTGCCAGATCACGTTGACGGTGCCCATGGTCACGTCGATCGGCTCGCCGGCGAGCACCTTGGAGGCCACGTCGTAGAGAACGCCGTAGCGCATGTCGATGGCGTAGGAAAGCCGCAGGAGGCGCCCGGGGGTGTTCCACTTCTGCGAGCCGTAGAGGAACATCTGCTCGCGCCCGACGCAGGAGGCGGCGTAGTCCCCCGGCGGCGGCTCGGTCGCCTGCGCCTCGGTCCATCCCGGACCGCTCACGGGCGCGTACGGATAGACGCAGATGGTGGAGAAGCAGACGATGCGCGATTCGCGGAACGTCTCGGCGATCAGGAACGGCATGCCCGCGTTCATGGCCCAGGTGAGGGCCGTGTTCCCGGCGGCGCCGAACTTGTGGCCCGCCATGAAAACGGCGTTCTTCGCCTTGGGCAGGCGCTCGAGCGCGGCGCGGTCGAGGAGATCGCAGGCGATGCACTCGATGCCCCAGCCTTCCAGCCGCTCCCGCAGGCCCGGCTCCGAGAAGCGCGCGACGCCGATCACCCGCTTGCCGGGCGCGGCGCGCTTGGCCATGCGTGCGAGCGTCGGGCCCGTCTTGCCGCCCACGCCGAGGACGATCAGGTCCCCGTCCAGCCCCTGGAGCTCCTGCGGGAGGTCCGGTCCGGGCGTCGTCATGTAGTCCTCGAGGGCATCCACGTCGGCGAAGCCCCGGGGAAACGTGGCGGATGGTGCAGCGGCGGTCATGGAGCGATTCCTTTTTCGGAGGCGACGTACTTGAAAACCACTTCCATCATGTGGGCGAGGCGCGCGGCGCGCTGGCGCGGCGCGATGAGATCGCGCCCGAAGATGGCCGAGAGCGTGTGACGGTTGGAGAGATAGAAGTACCCGAGGCTCGCGATGGTGATGTAGAGCTGCATCGGATCGACGCCGCGGCGAAAAACCCCCTCGCGTACCCCGCGCTCGAGCAGGCGACCGATGGTCTCCAGAAGCGGCGCATGCAGCCGCTGGATGAGGGAGGATCGCTTGAGGTGGCGGCCCTGGTGCAGGTTTTCGCTGTTCACCAGCGTGATGAACTCGGGATGGGCGATCTGGTACTCCCAGGTGAAGCGGACCAGGCGCCGCAGCGCGTCCTCGGGCGGCCCCTGGTCGAGCTCGAGGCGCTTCTCCGCCTCCCGCACGCGGGCATAGGTACGCTCGAGCACGGCCAGGAAGAGCGCATCCTTGCTGCGGAAGTAGTAGTAGAGCATGCGCACGTTGACGCCGGCCTGCGCGGCGATGCGGCCGACGCGCGCGCCGCCGAGCCCCGCGGCGGCGAACTCTCGCGCCGCGGCCTCGAGGATCTGCGCCCGCGTGCGCTCCGCGTCCTTGATGGCGGGGCCCGCCGTGCCGAGCGGCGCTCGCGTCGCGGGGCTGAGGCGGCGGACATTGCGCGGCTGGGCGGCGCTCGGCATGCGGAACGGGGAGCTGAATTAAGCGATTACTTAATTCGAGCACTTCGGCCGACCCGCCGTCAATGGGGGCGTTTCACCGGCGGCCGCGCGCCGACCCGCATCGCGGGCGGTATGCTTCGCACATGAAGACACCACGCATCCTCACCACCGTCGTCGGCTCCTATCCGGTCCCCGACTGGCTCTCGGCCGCGCCTTCGGAGCAGGCGCTCATCGACGCCACCCGCGTCGTCCTGCACACGCAGGAGCAGGCCGGCATCGACCTCGTCTGCGACGGCGAGCTCTACCGGTTCGACCTCAACCATCCCGAGACAAACGGCATGATCGAGTACTTCGTGCGGCCGATGTCGGGCGTGCGCGCCGAGATCGGCTTCGGCGAATGGCTCGACTACTCGAGGGCCTCCGGCATGAGGTTCCGGACGCGCCCGCCGGGCGTCGTCGCCGGAAAGATCGGCGCCGGGACGCTCAACCTGCCCCTCGCCTGCGCCCGGGCGCGCTCGCTCGCGCGCAAGCCGTTCAAGTTCACCCTCACCGGCCCCCACATGCTGGCGAAGACGGTGCACGACCTGCACTATCGCAAGCCCGAGAAAGTGGCCCATGCGATCGCCGATGTCCTGGCCGCGCAGGTCCGGCACCTCGACGCGGACGTGATCCAGGTGGACGAGGCCAACCTGCCGGGCCATCCGGACGAATGGAAGTGGGCGGCGGCGGCGATGAACAAGGTGCTGAAGGCCGTGCCGAAGAAATCGAAGGCCGCGGTGCACCTCTGCTTCGGCAACTACGGAGGCCAGTCCATCCAGAAGGGAACCTGGAGCAAGCTGCTCGACTACCTCAATGCCCTCGCCGTCGACCACATCGTCATGGAGACGGCGCACCGGCCGCCGGAGGAGCTCGCCGTGTTCAAGGGGCTGCGCAAGGACATCGGCTTCGGCCTCGGCGCGGTGGACATCAAGCGCACGGAGATCGAGAAGCCCGAGGACGTGGCGCGCATGATCGAGCGCGCCGAGAAGCTCCTGGGGCGCGGGCGGGTGAAGTACATCCACCCCGACTGCGGCTTCTGGATGCTCAAGCGCAACATGGCCGACGGCAAGATGCGCGCGCTCGTGGCCGGGCGCGATCTCTACGAGGGCCGCAAGCCCGGCTGACCGCGCTAGGGCCTGAGCTGCTCGCCGACCTTCACGATCTTCATCGTGTTGGTCCCGCCGCTCTTGCCGATCGGCTCTCCGATGGTGAGCACGATGAGATCGCCCTGCTTCACCACCCCGTTCTCCACGAGGACCTTCTCCGCCTCGCGCAGGAGCTCCTCGCGGTCGTGGCCGATGTATCTCACCATCAGGGGCGACACGTCGCGAAAGAGCGCGCACCGGTACCGCGTCCCGGTCTGGGAGGTGAGCGCGTAGATCGGCACGCCGCAGTTCAGGCGGCTCATCCAGAGCGCCGTCGAGCCCGACTCGGTCAGCGCGGCGATGCACTTCACTTTGAGGTGATAGGCGGTGAAGAGGGCCGCCATGGCGATGGACTGGTCCACCCGGGTGAACACGCGGTGCAGGAAGTCCTGCTCGAGGGTGAGCGGCTGGGTCTGCTCGGCCTCCACGCAGATGCGGTCCATGGCCTCGACCACCTCCACGGGGAACTTGCCGCTCGCCGTCTCGGCGGAAAGCATGACCGCATCCGTGCCGTCGAGCACCGCGTTCGCCACGTCGGAGACCTCGGCCCGCGTGGGCACCGGGCTCGAGATCATCGACTCCATCATCTGCGTCGCCGTGATGGTGAGCTTGTTGTGCTCGCGGGCGAGCCGGATCATCTTCTTCTGCAGCGCCGGCACGGAGGCATCGCCGACCTCGACCGCGAGGTCGCCGCGGGCGACCATGATGCCGTCGGAGCCGCGCATGATGTCCACGAGCGCGCTCTCGGCGACGGCCTCCGCCCGCTCGATCTTGGCGATGAGGAAGGCGCGGCCGCCGGCCGCGCGCATGAGCTCGCGCGCCATGTACATGTCGGCGCCGGACTTGGGGAAGGACACGGCGAGGTAGTCGGCATTCAGCCGCGCCGCCGTCTTGATGTCCTCCATGTCCTTGGCGGTGAGCGCCGGAGCGGTGAGCCCTCCGCCCTGCCGGTTGATGCCCTTGTTGTTGGAGAGCACGCCGCCGTGGCGCACGAGCGTGTGCACCTCTTCGCCGCGCACGTCGGTGACCTCCAGCACGATCTTGCCGTCGTCGAGGAGCAGGACATCGCCGGAGCGCACATCGCGCGGCAGCTCCTTGTAGTCGAGGCCCGAGCGCTCGTCGTCGCCCAGCGAGCAGGCCGCGTCGAGGATGAAGCGGCGCCCCTTCTCGAGCGCGACCCGGCCGTCCTTGAACTTGCCGACGCGAATCTTCGGCCCCTGCAGGTCGCACATGATGGCGACCGTGCGCCCGGTCTTTCGCGAGATCTCCTTCACCAGCTCGGCGCGGCGCAGGTGATCCTCGGCGCTGCCGTGCGAGAAATTCAGGCGCACCACGTCCACCCCGGCGAGCACCATGCGCTCGAGCACGGCCGGGTCGCTGGAGGCCGGACCTAGGGTCGCGACGATTTTGGTGCTGCGGAGCATGAGGAAGAGGGAACGTTATCGGCTCCGGCGTCCCGGTGCAACATAGGGTCCCGCCCCGGGCGCTCAGCCGCCGATATGCAAGACCACCTCGCGGCGCGAGCCGCGCAGGCGATGCTCCCAGAGATAGATGCCCTGCCAGGTGCCGAGCGCGAGCGCGCCCGCCACGACGGGAATCGAGAGCGACGTCGCCGTGAGCGCCGCCTTGATGTGGCCCGGCATGTCGTCCGGGCCTTCGGTGTCGTGGCGATAGAACGGATCGCCGTCGGGGACCAGGCGGTCGAGCCAGCGCTCGAGGTCGCGCCTGGCCGAAGGGTCCGCGTTCTCCTGGATGACGAGGCTCGCCGAAGTATGGCGGACGAACACGGTGCACAGGCCCTCCGCCACGCCGGACTTCCGCACCGCGGCCTGCACGCGCGTGGTGATCTCGTGCAGGCCGCGGCCCTGCGTCGCCACCGAGAACTGCTCAACCATCGAGCCCGATGCGGCCGCGCGAGATGACCGCCTCTCCGCCGGTCTTTCGAGTCTCGAACAGGAGATCTCTTCCCTCGGGCCCCGCAAAGACCTCCAGCCGCGACGGCATCAGGACCATGCCGCTGAAGCGGCAGCGGACGCGACGGACGCGGCGCGGATCGATGCCTTCCAGCAGCCTCGACACGGAGAGGGCCAGGGTTGCCGTGCCGTGCAGGATGATCCCGGGAAGGCCGGCGGCCCGCGCGTGGGCGATGTCCGTGTGGATCGGATTCCAGATGCGCGCGCATTCGGTGTAGACGTGCGCGGCATTGGCGGCGACTTCGATGCTGCCCGCGGGCCGAAGCGGTTGGTCCGACGCGGGAATCTTCATCGGCTCGCCACGGTCCGGCCCCTCCACCGCGACGCCGCGGTAGAGCACGCCGAAATCGGTGGTGGACACGGGCTCGCCCTGCGCATCCGTGGTCGCGAAGCGGAAGACGACGAACGCGCCCGGCTTGCGGGACTCGACCGAAGCGATGTGCGCAGTCGTCGTGAGCCGGTCGCCCTGGCGCACGGGCCGGTGCAGGACGAGGTCGTGCTCGGCGTGCACGAGGCGCGGAAAGACCGGCGCGAGCGGCGGGATCTGCCGGATCGGCCGCGACACCGGCCACTCGTAGCACACGGGAAAGAGGGGATGCGCCATGACGCCCCCGGGCGCAGCGGTGTCGAAGTAGCGCGGATCGGTCTCGCCGAGCCCTGCGCTGTAGGCCATGAGCCAGCGGGCGTCGATCTCGTGCTCGAGCGGGCCGGCTTCTGCGCCGACGATTTCGCCCGCGATCTTCAGGCGATCCTCATCCCGCCGCGCGCGCCTCGAGCGCAGCCACCGCGGGGAGCGTCTTGCCCTCGAGGAACTCCAGGAATGCGCCGCCGGCGGTGGAGACGTAGTCCACACGGTCGGCGATGCCGAACTGGTTGATCGCCGCGACCGTGTCGCCGCCGCCGGCGATCGAGAAGCCCTTGGCGTCGGCGACCGCGCGCGCCAGCACCTCGGTGCCCTTGGCGAAAGCCTCCTTTTCGAACACGCCCACCGGACCGTTCCAGACGATGGTCGCCGCCCGGGCGATCTCCGCCGCGTAAGCCTTCGCCGTCTCGGGTCCGATGTCGAGGATCATCTCCTCGGGCTTCACCTCGTCGGCCGCGCGGACCGTGCCCTCCCCGTCCACGCTGGTCGAGACGACCACGTCCGTCGGCAAAGGGACCTTGCCGGAGGCGAGCAGCTTCTTCGCCTCGTCCACGAGGTCGGGCTCGGCGAGGGACTTGCCGATCGGCTTGCCGGCCGCGAGCAGGAACGTATTGGCGATGCCGCCGCCGACGATCAGCCGGTCGACCTTCTTCGCCAGCTCGCCGAGCACCGTGAGCTTGGTGGACACCTTGGACCCGGCCACGATGGCCACGAGCGGCCGGGCCGGGCTCGCCAGCGCGCGCCCGAGCGCCTCGAGCTCCGCCGCCATGAGCGGCCCGGCGACCGCCACCGGCGCGAAGCGCGCCACGCCATGGGTCGTCGCCTCGGCGCGGTGCGCCGTGCCGAACGCGTCGTTCACGTAGACGTCGCAGAGGGCCGCGATCTTCCGGGCGAGCGCCTCGTCGTCCTTTTTCTCGCCCTTGTTGGCGCGCGCGTTCTCGAGCACCACGATCTCGCCGGGCTTCACGTCGACGCCGTCTACCCAGTCCTTCACCAAAGGGACTTTCCGGTTGAGAAGCGTTGACAGGCGCTCGGCGACGGGGGCGAGCGACTCCTCGGGCCTGAGCGCTCCCTCCTTCGGCCGGCCGAGGTGCGAGGTCACCATGACGGCGGCCCCCTGGTCGAGCGCGAGCCGCAGGGCGGGCAGCGAGGCGCGGATGCGCGTGTCGTCGGTGATGCGCCCGTCCTCGATGGGGACGTTCAGGTCGGCGCGCACGAGCACGCGCTTGCCGCGCAGGTCGACCTCGCTCATGCGCCGGAACTTCATGGCGAGGACCCTACTTGGCGTTCATGAGCGCAACCGTCACGTCGAGCATGCGGTTGGAGAAGCCCCACTCGTTGTCGTACCAGGAGCACACCTTGACGAGCGTTCCCTCGGCGACCTTGGTGAGCGTCGAGTCGAAGATCGAGCTTGCCGGGTTGTGGTTGAAGTCCGAGGAGACGAGCGGCTCGGTGCTGTACTCGACCACGCCCTTCAGGTCCGACTCGGAGGCCTCTTTCATCGCCTTGTTCACTTCTTCCACCGAGGTGGCCCGCTTCGCCTTGAACGAGAGGTCGACCAGCGAAACGTTGATGGTCGGCACGCGGATGGCGAAGCCGTCGAGCTTGCCGTTCAGGTGCGGCAGCACGAGGCCCACGGCTGCGGCGGCGCCCGTCTTCGTGGGAATCATGTTGTGGACGGCCGAGCGCGCCCGGCGCAGGTCCTTGTGATAGACGTCCGTGAGGACCTGGTCGTTGGTGAACGCGTGGATCGTGTTCATGATGCCCGTCACCACGCCGATCCGGTCGTCCAGCGCCTTCACGAGCGGCGCCAGGCAGTTCGTGGTGCACGAAGCGTTGGAGATCACCGTGTCCGAGGCCTTCAGCTCCTTGTGGTTCACGCCGTAGACGATCGTCCGGTCGACGTCCGACCCGCCGGGGGCGGAAATGATGACCTTCCTGGCGCCCGCCTGCAGGTGGGCGCCGGCTTTCGCCTTGCTCGTGAAGAGGCCGGTGCACTCGAGGACCGCGTCGACGCCGAGCTCCTTCCAGGGAAGCTTCGCGGGATCGCGCTCGGCGACCACGCGCAGGCGGTCGTCGCCCACCACCATGGCGTCCCCCTGCACGGAGACCCGTCCCGGGAAGCGGCCGTGGGCGGTGTCGTACTGGAGCAGATGGGCGTTCGTCTTCGCGTCGCCCAGGTCGTTGATGGCGACGAACTGCAGGTCGTGCTTCTTCCCGCCTTCGTAGTGCGCACGAAGGACCATGCGGCCGATGCGGCCGAATCCGTTGATGGCTACCTTGATCGTCATCTCTTGCTCTCCTGCTCGCTGAACTGCCTGCCCTGAACCTCTACCTTGTGAAACCGGCTATGCGGGGCTGCCTATCCGAAGGTGCTCTTGACCGCCTCGGCGACGCGCTCCGGCGTGAAGCCGAAGTGCCGGAAAAGCTCGCCCGCCGGGGCCGACTCGCCGAACCGGTCGATGCCCACCACCGCGCCTTCCAGACCCACGTACTTGCGCCAGAAATCGGTCACGCCCGCCTCGACCGCTATTCTCGGCACATTCCGTAAGAGCACTTGCTCCTTGTACTCGTCCGGTTGGCGGTCGAAAACCGTCGTCGAGGGCATTGACACGACGCGTACGGCGATGCCTTCCTCCGCCAGCAGCTTTTGGGCCGCCACCGCGAGCTGGACTTCCGAGCCCGTGGCGATGACCACGGCACGCGGGTCCGGCGCATCGGACAGCACATAGCCGCCCTTGCGGATGTCGTCGCTCGACGCCCGCGCCTGGAACGGGACGTTCTGCCGGGTGAGGAGCAGCGCCGTCGGCCCGTTCGCCCGCTCGAGCGCCGCCTGCCAGGCGACCGCGGTCTCGACGGTGTCGCAGGGGCGCCAGACGTCCATGAACGGTATGAGCCGCAGCGCGGCCGCATGTTCAATCGGCTGGTGCGTCGGCCCGTCCTCGCCGAGGCCGATGGAATCGTGTGTAAAAACGTAAACCACCCGCACCTTCATGAGCGCCGCCATGCGCAGCGCGTTGCGGGCGTAGTCGGAGAACACGAGGAAGGTGCCGCCGTACGGTATCAGGCCGCCGTGCAGCGCAATGCCGTTCATCATGGCGCACATGCCGAATTCGCGCACGCCGTAGAAGATGTGGTTGCCGGCGAGCACGCCCGGCAGGACTGCCTTCGAGGCCGCCACCATGGTGAGGTTCGAGCCCGTCAGGTCGGCCGAGCCGCCGACGAGCTCCGGCAGCGCCGGCTTGAGGACCTCGAGCACGCTCTGCGAAGCCTTGCGCGTCGCCACCGTCTCGGCCTTGGCCACGAGCTTGTCGACGAGCTCGCGCATCGTGCCGGCGAAGCGCTCCGGCAGCTCCCCGGCCATGCGGCGCCTGAGCTCGGCAGCCTCCGCGGGAAACTGCTTCTCGTAGCTTTTCAGCAGGCGGCTCCAGCGGCGCTCGGCACGCTGGCCGGCTTCGCGCGCGTCCCAGGCCTCGCGGACGGGCTCGGGGATCTCGAACGGGGCATGCGGCCAGCCGATCGCCTGGCGGGTCGCCGCGACCTCGTCGGCGCCGAGCGGCGCGCCGTGCGCCGCGCCGGTGTTCGCCTTGCGCGGCGCCCCCTTGGCGATGACGGTCTTGCAGCAGATGAGCGTGGGGCGCGGCTTCTCGCGCTTCGCCTCGCGCTTGGCCCGGCGGATCGCCTTGTCGAGGGCCGCCACGTCGTGGCCGTCCACGTTGGGGATGACGTGCCAGCCATAGGCGGCGAACCGCTTGGGCACGTCGTCCGTATACCAATGCGCAATCTCGCCCTTGTCCGAGTCGATGGAGATGCCGTTGTCGTCGTAGAAGGCGATGAGCTTGCCAAGCCCGAGCGTCCCCGCGAGCGCGCCGGCCTCGTGCGAGATGCCTTCCATCATGCAGCCGTCGCCCATGAACACGTACGTGTGGTGGTCGACGAGGTCGAAGCCGGGCCGATTGAACTCGGCGGCGAGGAGCTTCTCGGCGAGCGCCATGCCCACGGCGTTGGCGAAGCCCTGCCCCAGCGGGCCGGTCGTCGTCTCGACGCCCGGCGCATAGCCGTACTCCGGGTGCCCGGGCGTCTTGGAGCCGAGCTGTCGGAAGCGGCGCAGCTCTTCCATCGGCAGCGGATAGCCGGTGAGATGCAGCAGCGCGTAGAGGAGCATCGACCCGTGCCCGTTGGAGAGCACGAAGCGGTCGCGGTTGAACCAAGCCGGGTTGGCGGGGTTATGCCGCAGGTGGCGCGTCCAGAGCGCCACCGCGATCTCGGCCATGCCCATCGGCATCCCCGGATGGCCGGATCTCGCCGCCTCCACCGCATCCATCGCCAATGCACGGATGGAATTGGCGAGGTCGGCGTCTGACGCCTTGGTATTGGGAGCCGCTTTCGGCGGCAGCGGGGAATCCATCGGAGGTGCGCAAATTATACTCATCGCACCATGCGACTGCCCTTCTCCTGCCCCGACCATTTCGAGCCGCTCTGCCACTGCGAGCGATCCGGCGCGCAGGCCGAAGGCGCTCACTGGTTCGTCTTTCGCGGCACCGAGCTGCTCGTCGAGATGGGCCCGCTCGAGCGCCCCTCGGACGACCTGCGCGTGCGCGCCCGCCCGGCCTGGGCGCGCCTGCCGGGGACGCCCGGGGGGGCGCCGGGGTTGCAAAAAAACCACAATTGGTTGGGGCAGGCCGCCGTCCGGACCCTATACCTAGGGCGTCTCAATGACGTCGACTGCTGGGCCGCCGAGCTCCCGGAAGGGGCGCCTGCGCCTGCCGAGCACCTGAGCTGGCAGGGGCTGCGCTCGCTCTTCTCGGTGCTCGAGGACGCGCACTTCGCGCTCGCCGGGCGCGCCCTGCAGCTCATCGACTGGGACCGCACGCACCAGTTCTGCGGCCGCTGCGGCGCCCGCACCGAGCCGCGGCGGGAGGAGCGCAGCCGCGTCTGCCCGGCATGCCGGCTCTCCGCCTATCCGCGAGTGGCGCCCGCCGTCATGGCGCTCATCAAGCGGGAGCGCCAGCTCCTCCTCGCGCGCAGCCCGCACTTCCCGCCCGGGATGTACAGCGCGCTCGCCGGCTTCGTCGAGCCCGGCGAGTCGCTCGAGCAATGCCTGGAGCGCGAGGTGGCCGAGGAGGTCGGCGTGCGAATAAGCAACATCCGCTACTTCGCCAGCCAGTCGTGGCCGTTCCCGCATTCGCTGATGATCGCCTTCGTGTGCGACTGGGCGGGCGGCGAGATCCGTCCGCAGGCTGGAGAAATCGAGGCCGCGGATTGGTTCGAAGTATTGCAATTGCCTAAACTTCCAAGCAAAATCTCGGTCGCTCGCGGATTGATCGATGCCGTGGTCGAGGAGCTCCGCAGCACCAACGACGTCTAGGAGGTCTTGAACGAGTTGAGCGCGATCAAAGAGCGCTGTGTGCGCCGCAAGGCGCGAATGGAAGGCGTGGCCTTTTCAGTATCAGGGGGCTGCGCCTTCGCATTTTGGAGGGTACGGGCATGAATGGTCTGCATCTCATCGGTGACCTCACCGGCTGCCGCTGCGACCCGCAGCTCCTTCTGGACGGCGAGCGCTTTCGCGCCAAGGTCCTCGACATGGTGGCCGCCTCTGGCCTCACCACCATGGACGCCAGCTTTCATCAGTTCGAGGGCTCCGGCTTCACGGGCACGGTCGTGCTCGCGGAGTCGCACCTCGCCATCCACACGTGGCCCGAGCGCCAGGGGCTCACGCTCGACGTCTACGTCTGCAACTACAGCGCGGACAACTCGGCCAAGGCGCGCAAGCTCTTCGACCAGCTCGTCGAGCACTTCCAGCCCGCCGAGGTGGCCCGGCACGCCATCGACCGCGGCGAGCACCTGCTCATGGAAGAGCTGAGCGACACCACCGGCTTCTATGTCAAGGCGTCGCGGCAGCTCGGCGAGTGGCAGACGCGCTACCAGAAGATGGAGATCTACGACACCCCGCAGTACGGGAAGATCTTCCGCCTGGACGGCTACAACATGACCTCCGAGAAGGAGGAGTTCTTCTACCACGAGAACCTCGTGCACCCGGCGCTCACGGCTCACCCGGCGCCCAAGCGGGTGCTCGTCATCGGCGGCGGCGACGGCGGCTCCTCCGAGGAGGCGCTCAAGCACCCCTCCGTGGAGCAGGTGACCATGGTGGAGATCGACGGCGACGTGATCCAGGTGGCGAAGGAGCACTTCCGGGCCGTGCACAACGGCGTCTTCGACAACCCGAAGCTGCGGGTGCTGATCGACGACGGGATGAAGTTCGTGCGGGAGACCCAGGAGAAGTTCGACCTGATCACGCTCGACCTGAACGATCCCATCGGCCCGGCGGCGGCGCTCTACTCGAGCGAGTTCTTCCACCAGCTGCGCCAGGCGCTCGCGCCCGGCGGCGCGCTCACGCTGCACCTTGGCACGCCGGTGGGGCAGCCGGAGCGGGTGGCCGAGCTCGCCCAGCGCCTGAACGCGATCTTCCGCATCGTGCGGGTGTACACGATGTACATCCCGCTCTACGGGTCGCTGTGGGCCATGGCGGTGTGCTCCGACAAGCTCGATCCCAAGGCCTTCACGGCCGACGAGATCGACCGGCGCATCGACCAGCGCGGCCTGCCGGACCTCAAGTTCTACAACGGCGAGACGCACGAGGGCGTGTTCGCGCTGCCCAACTACATCCGCGACCTGGTCACCCCGGCGCGCTTGAAGCAGCCGGCGCGTGGGCGCCGGCTCGGGGTAGTCCGCACCGCCAAGTCCGCCTGAAGCGATCAGCCGGCAGGAACCGAAAGGGCGCCTCAGGCGCCCTTTCTTTTTTCTGGACCCTCCTCGCCGCTAGGCGAGCGTTTTCAACGCCTGCCGGACGGTGTCGAAGATTCGGTCGATATGCGCCGGCTCGGCGATGAGCGGCGGGGCGAAGGCGAGCGTGTCGCCCGTGAACCGGAAAAGCACGCCCGCCTCGAAGGCCTTCAGGAAAACCTCGTAGGCGCGCTTCCCCGGCGCGCCGGGGCGCGGCTCGAGCTCGATCGCGCCCATGAGGCCGCAGTTGCGCGCATCGATCACGTGCGGCGCGTCCTTCAGGGCGTGCAGGGCGTCTTCGAACTGCTTCTCCAGGGTGGCCGCCCGCGTAAGCAGCCCCTCCTCGGCATACGTATCGAGGGTGGCGATGCCCGCGGCGCACGCGAGCGGGTGCCCGGAATAGGTGTAGCCGTGGAAAAGCTCGATGCCTTCGGGCCCTTGCATGAAGGCGTCGTAGAGCGTGTCCTTCACGAAGACCGCGCCCATGGGCACCGTGCCGTTCGTCATTCCCTTGGCGACCGTGAAGAGATCGGGCACGACGCCGAAGCGCTGCGACGCGAACGGCTGGCCGAGGCGTCCGAACCCGGTGATCACCTCGTCGAAGACGAGCAGGATGCCGTGCCGCGTGCAGATCTCGCGCAGGCGCTCGAGGTAGCCTTGCGGCGGAACGAGCACCCCGGCCGAGCCGGCAACCGGCTCGACGATGACGGCGGCGATGGTCGAAGGATCGTGGAAGGCGCAGAGCCGCTCGAGCTCGTCGGCAAACTCGGCGCCATGGACCGGCTGCCCCCTTGAAAAGGCGTTGCGCTGCAGGTCGTGGGTATGGCGGATGTGGTCGACGCCGGCGACGCCCGGGCCGAAGGACTTCCGGTTCGCCCCGATGCCTCCCACCGACATGCCGCCGAAGTTGACGCCGTGGTAGCCGCGCTCGCGGCCGATCAGCCGGAAGCGTTGGCCCTCGCCGCGGGCACGGTGGTAGGCAAGCGCGATCTTGAGGGCCGTATCGGCCGACTCGGAGCCGGAATTGGTGAAGAAGACGCGCGAGTAGCCCTCGGGCGCAATCTGCGCAAGCCGCTCGGCGAACTGGAAGGCGATCGGGTGGCCCATCTGGAACGTGGGCGCGAAATCGAGCTCCGCCGCCTGCTTGCGGATCGCCTCGACGATCCGCGGCCGGCAGTGGCCGGCGTTGACGCACCAGAGGCCGGACTGGCCATCGAGGACCTGGCGGCCCTCCGCGGTCCAGTAGTACATCCCCTCGGCACGCGCGAGCAGGCGCGGCGCCTTCTTGAACTCCCGGTTGGCCGTATAGGGCATCCAGAAGGCGGAACTCTCGAGCCCGGCCCCGGCCGGCCGGGCGAGATCGGTGTCGGCGCGCTTGTTCATGCGCCTAGCTTACGCTCAGCCGCTGTAGCCGACCACCTTCTGCCGCTGCTGCCCCAGGCCCTGGATGCCCAGGGTCACCACGTCTCCCGGGTTGAGGAAGACCGGGTTCGGCTTGATGCCCAGGCCGACCCCGGGCGGGGTACCCGTGCAGATGATGTCGCCCGGCAGCAGCGTCATGTAGTGGCTCACGTGCGAGACGATCTGCGCGACGTTGAAGATCATGTTCCTCGTGTTGCCCGACTGCATGCGCTTGCCGTTCACGTCGAGCCACAGGTCGAGGGTCTGAGGGTCGCGGATTTCGTCGGTCGTCACGAGCCAGGGTCCGATCGGCCCGGCGGTGTCGAAGCCCTTGCCCTTGTCCCATTGCGTCGTGGCCATCTGGAAGGCGCGCTCGGAGACGTCGTTCACGACGCAGTAGCCGGCCACGTGCTCGAGCGCCTCGGCTTCGGAGACGTATTTCGCCTGGGTGCCGATCACCACGCCGAGCTCCACCTCCCAGTCGAGCCGGGTGGAATTCTTCGGCTGCACGATGTCGTCGTCCGGACCGCTGATGCAGGTGGTCGCCTTCAGGAAGACGATCGGCTCGGAAGGGATCGGCAGGCCCGCCTCGCGGGCATGGTCGGAGTAGTTGAGCCCGATGGCGACGAACTTGCCGATTCCGACGTACGGAACCCCGAAACGGGGGCGGCTGGTCACGAGCGGCAGCGTCTCGGGCTTGAGCCTCGCGAGCATCTTGAGCCCCCGCGGCGAAAGCTCGTTCGGGCCGATGGTGTCGACGACCTTGGAAAGGTCGCGCAGGCGCCCCTCGTCGTCGATCATGCCGGGCTTCTCGTAGCCCGCCTTTCCGTAGCGGCACAGCTTCATATGGTCATTCCCCCATCGATGGAGTAGGCGTTGCCTGTGGCGAAGAGCGACTCGTCGGACGCGAGGTACACGACGATGCCGGTGATGTCGTCGACCGTGCCGAGCCGCCCCATGGGCTGGCGGGCGACGAAGTCCTTGCGCGCCTGGACGGGGTCCGGCTGCGCGTTGATGCGGCCCTGGAGCGACGGCGTGTCCACCGTGCCAGGCGCTACGGCGTTGCAGCGGATGCCCTGGCGCACGTAGTCGGCGGCGATCGCCTTGGTGAAGCCGATGACGGCGGCCTTCGTGGCGCCATAGACGAGCCGGTTGGGCAGGCCGCGGATCGAGGAGGCGATCGAGGCCATGTTGATGATGGAGCCGCCGCCCCGGCGCAGCATTCCGGGAAGGAAGGCGCGCGTGACGAGGAACATGGAGCGCACGTTCACCTCGAAGCCGAGGTCCCAGTCCTCCGGCGTCGCATCGAGGATGGTGCCGTGCTGCACGATGCCGGCGCAGTTGAAGAGGATGTCGACGTCGCCGACTTCCTTTGCCGTGCGCTCGATGGCCTGCGCGTTCGTGGCGTCGAGAACGCGCGTCCGGATGCCGTTGCGCCCTTCGAGCTCCCCGAGCGGCAGCCCCCGCAGATCCGTCGCCCAGACGCTTGCGCCCTCGCGGGCGAAGGCGAGGGCGGTCGCGCGGCCGATGCCCTGCCCCGCCGCCGTGATGAACGCGACCTTCCCAGCCAGCCTGCCAGCCATGCGTGTTGCGCGCCTCCTGAGAGAAGGCCAGCGATTATAAGTGCGGGATCGCGGGCCTGGCTCCGCGCCCGCGCAAGTTCGTGTATCTTGCTGCGGCTATCGGAGCACTCTCTTGATGGACCAGACGACTTCCATGCCGAGTGCCGCGCATCAGGAAGCAGAGCCCACCATCCGGCTTCATCCCGCCGACGACGTCGTGATCGCGCGAGTCGACGTCCCGGCCGGCACGATGATCGCGGCAGAAGGCGTGCGCGCCAGCATGGCCGTGCCGGCCGGGCACAAGCTCGCCGTGCGCCCGGTGGCGCAGGGCCGGCCGGTGCGGCGCTACAACCAGATCATCGGCTTCGCCACCCGGGCCATCGCCCCCGGCGAGCACGTCCACGTGCACAACCTCGGCATGGGCGACTTCGAGCGCGACTACGCTTTCTGCGCCGACCGGAAGGGCACCGAGCGCTCGAGCGATCCGGCGACGTTCCAGGGCATCGTCCGCGCCGATGGCCGGGTCGCGACGCGCAATTACATTGGCATCCTGACGAGCGTCAACTGCTCGGCGACCGTCGCGCGCATGGTCGCCGATCACTTCCGGAACAACCTGCACGACTATCCGAACGTGGACGGCGTCGTTGCGCTCACCCACAAGACGGGCTGCGGCATGGCAAGCGAGGGGGAAGGGATGGAGCTCCTGCGCCGGACCATGACCGGATATGCCCGGCACCCGAACTTCTTCGCCGTGCTCAATATCGGCCTCGGCTGCGAGGCGAACCAGATCCATTTCTGGCTTTCGGCCGCGAAGCTGAAGCGCTCGGACAAGCTGCAGACCTTCACCATCCAGGAGAAAGGCGGAACCACCCGGTCGGTCCGCGATGGCATTGCCCGGGTCAAGGAGCTCCTGCCGGAGGCGAACCGGGTGGTCCGCCAGCCGGTGCCGGCGAGCCACCTCATCCTCGGCCTCGAGTGCGGCGGCTCCGACGGCTACTCCGGCATCAGCGCGAATCCGGCGCTTGGTGCCGCGGCCGATCTCCTGGTGCGCCACGGCGGCACCGCCATCCTGTCCGAGACGCCCGAGATCTATGGCGCCGAGCATCTGCTGACCCGGCGCGCGGCCAGCAAGGTGGTGGGCGAGAAGCTCCTCGCCCGCATCCGCTGGTGGGAGGACTACACGCGCCGCAACGGCAACGAGATGGACAACAACCCCTCGCCGGGGAACAAGGCGGGCGGCCTGACGACGATCCTGGAGAAGTCGCTCGGCGCCGCCGCCAAGGGCGGCACCACCGACCTCGTCGAGGTCTACAAGTATGCCGAGAAGGTGGAGGCACGGGGCCTCGTCTTCATGGACACCCCGGGCTATGACCCCGTCTCGGTGACCGGCCATGTCGCCGGCGGGGCGAACGTCGTGTGCTTCACCACCGGGCGCGGTTCGGTATTCGGCTGCAAGCCCGTCCCCTCCCTCAAGCTGGCGACGAACACCCGGCTCTACCGGCACATGGAAGAAGACATGGACGTCAATTGCGGCACGATCGTCGACGGCTCGGAGTCGGTCGAGCAGGCGGGCCGCCGCATCTTCGACCTGATCCTCGAGACTGCCTCGGGAAAGCGGACCAAGTCGGAGCTTCTCGGCTTCGGCGAGGACGAGTTCGCGCCCTGGGTCGTCGGCGCGACGATGTAGCGATGCGCCTTCTCATCGCCATCTTCCTCCCCTGGCTTCTCTTCTTCACGATCGGGAGGCCGATCGCGGGGCTCTTCTGCCTTCTGCTGCAGCTCACCCTCATCGGCTGGCTGCCCGCCGCGCTCTGGGCCGTCTACGCGCTGTCGCAGTACCGCACGGACCGGAAGATCGAGCAGGCCCTCGGCAAGCGGGAATAGCCTTGGCTCGCCGGCCGCGCTTCTACGTCGAGCGGGCCTTGCGCGCGGGCGCCACGGCGCAGCTTTCGGAAGAGGCGAGCCATCACGCAATGCGGGTGCTGCGCCTGCGCGGCGGAGATGGCGTGACGCTCTTCGACGGCTCGGGCGGCGAATACGAGGGGACCATCTCGTCGGTCGGAAGGTCGGCGGTCACGGTGGCCGTGGAGCGGCACGTCCCGGTCGAGCGCGAGTCGCCGCTGCGCGTCTGGCTCGTGCAGGGCATCTCTTCCGGCGAGCGCATGGAATTCACCATCCGCAAGGCGGTGGAGCTCGGCGTGGACGAGATCGTTCCCGTGCTCGCCGCCGGATCCGTCGCGAGGCCGAAAGGCGAGCGCGCGGCCGCCCGGCAGGGCCATTGGCAGAAGATCGCCATCTCCGCGTGCGAGCAGTGTGGCCGCAATGCGGTTCCCACCGTGCGTCCGCTGGCGCCCTTGACGAGCTTGCGTCAATGGCCGGCCGACGCGACGAAGATCGTCCTTTCGCCGCGCGCCGCATCCCGGTTCACGGAGGTCGTGGGGTTCCGCTGCCCGAAGGGGACCGAGAGCGACAAGCAGATTGCCAACCAGACAGCCGCCTTCGTCATCGCAGCCGGCCCGGAGGCGGGCTTCAATGAGGACGAGGAGGCGTTCCTGGTGCGCTCGGGCTTCCGGCCGGCGAGCCTCGGGCCGCGCGTGCTGCGCACCGAGACGGCCGGGCTCGCGGCGCTCGCCGCGCTCAGCGCGTTGCGGGGAGACTTCTAGCGAGGCGCTCGGCGAGCGCGGCGTTCTTGTTGGCCCGCGCGAGATCGAGCGCGGTGCGGCCTTGCGCATCGCGCGCCGAAACGTTGACGCCCTTGCCGATCAGGTAGAGCTCGACGGCCAGCGCGTCGTCGCGACGGACGGCGTCGAGAAACTGCCCCTCGTCGTAGTAGCGAAGGCCCATGGCCGCAAGGTCCTTGCGCGCCTGGAGCGCGCGCCCGGCATCTGGCATCGGGTCGGCCGGCGCACGAGCCGCCTCGCGGCGGGCAGCCGCGGCGAGATTGCGGGCGATGGCGGCCACCCGCTCCTTCTGCTGCGGCGGCAGGCCGGTCGTCGCGTCTTCGAAGAGCCCGGAGAACGCACGGTTCGCCTCGGGATTGCGGCCCGAGAGCAGCTCGTCGATCGCCCGGGCGCTCGCCCGCGGATCGTCCGAGCGGGACGCCGCGCTCACGAAGAGCTCGACGAGCGTGAGGGCGTGCCCGAAGGCCTGGTCCTCCTCCTCGGCGGCGGCCGTCTCATTTCCGGGCGCGGCCGCTTCGCCGGTCGCGCTCCCCGCGCCGGCGGCGCAGGCGGCCGATCCGATGATGGCGAGGCTCAGCAGTGCGACAAGTCCGCGGATCGGCTTCATGGAATGACCTCCTCGGCAAAGCATAACTCGGACCCGCACGCCGGAGTTCTGCCTATAGAATTTGCAAAAACTACACGCCGCCGGGACCGATGACCGATTCCCCGCAACAGCAGGAAGCCTTCGTGCGCTGGCTGCGCCAGGTGACGCCGTACGTGCATGCGTTCCGCGGCCGCACCTTCGTCATCGCGTTCGGCGGCGAGATCTTCGCCGAGCGCACGCGCTTCACGAGCTTCGTGCACGACATCAACGTGCTCGCGGCGCTCGGCATCCGCCTCGTGCTCGTCCACGGCGCGCGCCCGCAGATCGAGGCGGAGCTGAAGGCACGGGGCGTACGCTCGCGGTACTCCCACGGATTGCGCGTGACCGACGAAGTCGCCCTCATCGCCGTTAAGGAGGCGGTAGGCGTGCTGCGGGTGGAGCTCGAGGCTCTTCTCTCGCAGGGACTGCCGAGCTCGCCCATGGCGGGCGCGCAGATTCGCGTCGCCTCGGGCAACTTCCTGACCGCACGCCCCATCGGCGTGCTGAAGGGCACCGACTTCCAGTACACCGGGGCCGTCCGGAAGGTGGACGCGGCCGCCATCTCGCGCCGGCTCGACGCCGGGGAGGTCGTGCTCGTGCCGCACCTCGGCTATTCGCCGACCGGCGAGGTGTTCAACGTCGCCTGGGAAGACGTGGCCGAGAACGTCGCCATCGCGCTCAAGGCCGACAAGCTGCTCATCTACACCGATCGCCTTCCGACGGATGCGCGCGGCGAGCTCCTGAGCGAGCTCACCGCCAAGGAGGTGCAGGCGATCCTCCAGAAAGTCGGCAAGCACGACAACCTGACGCAGCAGACGGTGCGTGCCCTCGAGCACGCGGTCCGGGCGGTAGCCGCGGGCGTGGGGCGAGCGCACATCGTCTCCCGGCGCATCGGCAGCTCGTTGCTGCTCGAGCTCTTTACCCACGCGGGCGTCGGCACCATGATCACGGCGAACACCATCGAGCGCCTGCGGCCCGCGCGCATCGACGACGTGCGCGGCATGCTCGCCCTCATCGAGCCCCTGGAGGCCGAAGGCAGCCTCGTCAAGCGGAGCCGGGAGCTCCTCGAGTCCGAGATCGGCAACTTCTTCGTCGTGGAGCACGACGGCGTCATCGTGGGCTGCGCCGCCCTCTACCCCTTTCCGGAGGAGAAAAGCGCCGAGTTCGCCTGCCTCGCGGTCGCGCCCGACTACCGCGACGAAGGCTACGGCGAGCGCCTGCTCCAGGCCTGCGAGGAGCGCGCCAAGGAGCTGCGCATCCGGCGCATTTTCGCCCTCACCACGCGCGCCGCGCACTGGTTCCTGGAGCAGGGATTCCGCGCTGCCGACGTGGATGCTTTGCCCTCCCGTCGTCGGGCGCTCTACAACTGGAAGCGCGGCTCCAAGGTGTTTCTCAAGCGCCTATAATCGGGCGCATGGCTAGGACCGTGAAATGCGTCAAGCTCGGCCGCGAGGCCGAGGGGCTCGAGTTCCCGCCCTACCCCGGGGCGCTCGGCAAGCGGATCTGGGAGAACGTCTCGAAGGAGGCGTGGCAGCAGTGGCTGCGCCAGCAGACGATGCTCGTGAACGAGAACCGGCTGAATCTTGCCGATCCCAAGGCCCGCAAGTACCTGATGGAGCAGACCGAGCGGCACTTCTTCGGCGAGGGCGCCGATGTCGCCGTCGGCTACGTCCCACCGAAGGAATAGCAGCCGTTCGGGCACCGACCCCGAAAAGGGGTCAGAGCAATTTACGGAGAATTCGCCGGCGGCTAGGCGAGCTTTCCTTTAATTGCTCTGACCCCTTTTTCGTCGGCGAGGAGCAGCAGGTCGGCCGGACGGCGGGCGAAGAGGCCGTTGGTCACCACGCCGGCGATGTTGTTGAGGTCGGCCTCGAGCGCCGCGGGGTCGAGGATCGTGAGGCCGTGGCAGTCGAGCACGAGGTTGCCGTTGTCGGTGCGGAAGTTCTCCCGCAGGACGGGCGCGCCGCCGCGGCGCACGAGCTCGCGGCCCACGTAGCTCCGCGCCATGGGAATCACCTCCACCGGGAGGGGAAACTTGCCGAGCACCGGCACGAGCTTCGAGGCATCGCAGATGCAGACGAAGCGCTTCGCCACCGCCGCGACGATCTTCTCCCGGGTGAGCGCCCCGCCCCCGCCCTTGATCATGTGCAGGTGCTCGGTGACCTCGTCGGCGCCGTCGATGTACACGGCAAGCTCGTTTACCGCATTGAGGTCGAACACGCGGATGCCGTGCTTCTTCAGGCGCTCTGCGCTCGCTTCGGACGCGGCGACCGCGCCCTCGATGCGGCCCTTGATGCCGGCGAGCGCGTCGATGAAGTGATTCACGGTCGAGCCCGAGCCGACCCCGACGACGGCGTCCTCGACGACGTACTTGAGCGCTTCCTGCGCCACGCGCTTCTTCAGCTCATCTTGCGTCATCGCGTCTTTGCTCCGGGCCAGGATTGCACCGCTACTTCTTCCGCTGCGGCGGGAGATCGGTGCATACGCCCTCGAAGGCCTCTGCCGCCATGCCGATCGACTCGCTCAGCGTGGGGTGAGGGTGGATTGTCTTGCCGATGTCGACGGCGTCGGCGCCCATTTCGATGGCGAGCGCCACCTCGCTGATGAGGTCCCCGGCGCCCGTGCCGACGATGCCGCCGCCGACGATCCGGTGCGACTCCGGGTCGAAGAGAAGCTTGGTGAAGCCTTCGTCGCGTCCGTTGGCGATGGCGCGCCCCGAGGCCGACCAGGGAAACCGCGCGACCTCCACCCGGGTTCCCGCCTTCTTCGCTTCGTCCTCCGTGACCCCCACCCACGCGATCTCCGGATCGGTGTAGGCCACGGAGGGGATCACGCGCGCATCGAAGTGCGACTTGCGCCCCGCCGCCGCTTCGGCCGCCACGTGGCCCTCGTGCACCGCCTTGTGCGCGAGCATCGGATTGCGGGCAACGTCGCCGATGGCGAAGATGTGCGGGACGTTGGTGCGCATCTGGGAGTCGGTCTCGATGAAGCCGCGCTCGGTCACCGCGACGCCCGCCCGCTCGGCGCCGATCCGTCGCCCGTTCGGCGTGCGGCCGACGGAGACGAGGATCATGTCGTAGGTCTGCGGCCCCCCCTTCGCCCCCTCGCCCTCGAAGTGCGCCTGCAGCCCCTGGCGCGAGGCCTGCACCTTCGTCGTGCGGGTCTTCAGCATGACGTTGTCGAAGCGGCTCGCGTTCGCCTTCTGCCAGACGGCGACGAGATCGCGGTCGGCGCCGAGCATGAGCCCATCCATCATCTCGACCACGTCGAGGCGCGTGCCGAGCGTCGAGTACACCGTGCCCATCTCGAGGCCGATGATGCCGCCACCGATCACGAGCATCTTCTTCGGCACCGACTTGAGCTCGAGCGCGTCCGTGGAGTCGACGATGCGCGGATCGTCGGGCAGGAACGGCAGCTTCGCGGCCTGCGAGCCGGCGGCGATGATGGCGGCGGCGAAGCGAACGGTCTTGCGGCCCTCCTTCGTCTGCACCGCCATGCGATGCGGGTCGACGAACTCGCCGACGCCGGTGAGCACCGTGACCTTGCGCATTCTGGCCATGGCGGCGAGGCCACCGGTCAGCTTGCCGACCACCTTGTCCTTGAACGCGCGCAGCTTCGCGAGATCGATTTTCGGCTCGCCGAACGCCACGCCGTGCGCGGCGAGGCTGCGCGCGGCGTCGATGATCGCGGCGGTGTGCAGCAGCGCCTTGGAAGGGATGCAGCCGACGTTGAGGCAAACGCCGCCGAGCGAGTCATAGCGCTCGACCAGCACCGTCTTCAGGCCCAGGTCTGCGGCGCGAAACGCGGCCGAATAGCCGCCCGGCCCGGCGCCGAGCACGAGCACGTCGCACTCGAGATCGGCAGCCCCCTGGGGGTCTGCCTGCCGGGCCTTGGCCGTCTCGGCCTTGGACGGCTCGGCCTTTCCGCTCTGGAGTTTCTCGGCCCTGGCTGGCTCGGGCTTTTCGCTTTGCGCCGCCTGGGCGGTGCCGGCGCCCTCGGCCTCGAGATCGAGAATGGGCGTCCCCTTGGATACCTTGTCGCCCACCTTGACGCGAAGCGCCTTCACGACGCCGGCCTCGGGCGAGGGAATCTCCATCGTCGCCTTGTCGGACTCCAGCGTGATGAGCGACTGCTCCCGGGTGACGGCGTCGCCCGGCTTGACCAGCACTTCGATGACCTCGACCTCCTGGAAGTCCCCGATGTCGGGAACCTTGACTTCGGTCGCCGCCATCAGAGCACGAGCTTCCGGATGTCGGAGAGGACCGAGACGAGGAAGACGCTGAAGCGCGCCGCGGTGGCACCGTCGATCACCCGGTGATCGTAGGAAATCGAGAGCGGCAGGACGAGCCGCGGCACGAACTCGCTTCCGTTCCAGACCGGCTTCATCGCGGCGCGCGACACGCCGAGGATCGCCACTTCCGGGGCGTTGATGATGGGGGTAAACGCGGTGCCGCCGATCCCGCCGAGGCTCGAGATGGAGAACGTTCCGCCCTGCAGGTCCGACGGCTTCAGCTTCCCGTCGCGGGCGAGCTTCGAGATCTCGGCGAGCTCGTGCGCGATGTCGAACACGCCCTTGCGGTCCGCGTCCCGGATCACCGGGACGACGAGGCCGCCCGGCGTGTCGACGGCGACGCCGATGTGGTAGTACTTCTTGATGATGAGGCTCTCGCCCGACTTGTCGAGCGACGCGTTGAACTGCGGAAACTGACGCAGGCACGTGACGCACGCCTTCATGAGGAAGGCGAGCATGGTGAGCTTGAAGCCCTTCTTCTCCGTCTCGGCCGTCTGCGCCTTGCGGAAGGCCTCGAGATCGGTGATGTCCGCCTCGTCGAACTGGGTGACGTGCGGAATCGAGATCCAGTTGCGGTGGAGGTACGGCCCCGAAAGCTTCTGGATGCGCGAGAGCGGCTGCGTCTCCACCGGGCCGAACTTCGCGAAGTCGACCTCAGGCCAGGCGGGCAGATCGAAAGGCAGCGCCCCGCCGCCCTTCGGCGCCTGCTGCGTTGCAGGCGCGCCGGCGAGCACGCCCTTTACAAAGGCCTGCACATCGGAGTGGAGGATGCGGCCCTTGGGGCCGCTGCCCGTCACGCGGCCGAGGTCGACGCCGAGCTCGCGCGCGAACTTGCGCACCGAGGGCGAGGCATGCGGCTTGGCGCGCCCCGTCTCCGCGGGCTCCCATCCCCCGGGCCGCGGCGCGATCGCCGCAGCCGGTGCGGGCGCCGGAATATGCCCGGCTGCAGCAGCCGGCCCGGACGGCGCCTCGGTGGTCTTCGCCGGCTGCGCCGCGGCGGGGGCAGGCGAAGGCGCTGCCGAAGCTTCGCCGGCCGCCTCGAGAACAAGGATGGGCATTCCCTTCGAGACCTTGTCGCCCACCTTGAGCTTCACGTCCTTTACGACGCCCTCCGAAGGCGAAGGAATCTCCATCGTCGCCTTGTCGGATTCCAGCGTGATGAGCGATTGCTCCTTGGCGACGCTGTCGCCGGGCTTCACCAGGACCTCGATGACCTCGACCTCCTTGAAGTCGCCGATGTCGGGAACCGGCACGGTCATGCTGCCCGAGGCTGCCGCCTTTGCCGGCCGGGCCTCTGCGGCCTGCTTCGGCGCCTTGCGTTCCTTCGGCTCCTTGGACTTCTCCGCACGAGGCGCTTCGGCGGGCGCCCTGCCGTCCTCGAGCACGAGAATCTCGGAGCCCTTCGACACCTTGTCGCCCACCTTGACCCTGATCTCCTTGACCACCCCCCCGGCGGGAGAGGGGATCTCCATGGTCGCCTTGTCGGATTCCAGCGTGACGAGCGACTGCTCTTTCTCCACGGCGTCGCCCGGCTTCACCAGGACCTCGATGACCTCGACCTCCTTGAAATCCCCGATGTCGGGAACGAGGACCTGGCTCATGGATGGCCGCTCACGCTCATCATGGACAAACGCTCATACGGTCGTCGGATCGGCTTTGTCGGGATCGATATCGTATTTGCGGATCGCTTCGGCGACGGTCTTCGCCTTGACCTCGCCCTGCTCGGCGAGCGCCTTCAGCGCCGCGATCGTCACGAAATAGCGGTTCACCTCGAAGAAGTGGCGCAGCTTCGCCCGGGAGTCGGAGCGGCCGAAGCCGTCGGTGCCGAGCACGCGATACACGCGCTCGCGCGGCACGAAGGGCCGGACCTGGTCGGCGAAGGTCTTCATGTAGTCGCTCGCCGCGATCACCGGGCCGGCGGGGCGCTTCTCCAGGCATTGCGTGATGTACGGAACGCGGGGCTTCTCTTCCGGATGCAGCATGTTCCAGCGATCGGCGGCGAGCCCGTCGCGCCGAAGCTCGGTGAAGCTCGTCGCGCTCCACACGTCCGCGGCCACGCCCCAGTCCTTCTCGAGCAGCTCCGCCGCCGCTTCCACCTCGCGCAGGATCGTGCCGGAGCCGAGGAGCTGGGCGCGCAGCTTGCCACCCTTGCCCTTGGCGTCGGCCTTCGACTCGCGCAGGAGATACATGCCCTTGAGGATGCCTTCCTCGACGCCCTGCGGCATGGGCGGGTGCTCGTAGTTCTCGTTCATCAGGGTGACGTAGTAGAAGACGTCCTCCTGGTTGGTCACCATGCGGCGCAGGCCGTCGTGGATGATCACGGCGACTTCGTAGCCGTACGTGGGATCGTACGAGATGCAGTTGGGAATCACCGACGAGAGGACGTGGGAGTGGCCGTCCTGGTGCTGCAGGCCCTCGCCGTTCAGCGTCGTGCGACCGGCGGTGCCGCCGAGGAGGAACCCGCGCGCGCGCTGGTCGGCGGCTGCCCAGGCGAGGTCGCCCACGCGCTGGAACCCGAACATCGAGTAGAAGGCGTAGAAGGGGATGGTGATCAGGTTGGAATGGCTGTACGAGGTCGCGGCGGCGATCCAGGACGAGAACGCGCCCGCCTCGGTGATGCCTTCCTCGAGGATCTGCCCCTGCTTGTCCTCCCGGTAGTACATGACCTGGTCGCGGTCGACCGGCTCGTATTTCTGGCCCTCGACGGCGAAGATGCCGAGCTGCCGGAACATGCCTTCCATGCCGAAGGTGCGCGCCTCGTCGGGCACGATCGGAACCACGCGCTTGCCGAGCTCCTTGTCGCGCAGGAGCTGCGTGAGCACGCGCACGAACGCCATGGTGGTCGAGATCTCGCGTCCCTCGCCCGAGCCCTTCAGCACCGCCTCGAAAGCCGAGAGCGGCGGCACGGCGGGCACCTCGTCGGCCTTGCGCCGGCGCTGCGGCAGGTAGCCGCCCAGCGCCTTGCGCCGCTCGTGCAGGTACTTCATCTCCGGCGAGTCCGCCGGCGGGATGTAGAACGGCAGCGACTCCAGCTTGTCGTCGGGAATCGGGATGCGGAAGCGGTCGCGCATCTCGCGGATCGTGTCGAGATCGACCTTTTTCAGCTGGTGCGTCGGGTTTTTCGCCTGGCCCTGCTTGCCGAGCCCGTAGCCCTTGATGGTCTTCGTGAGGATGACGGTGGGCTGGCCCTTGTGCTTCGCCGCCGCCGCGTACGCCGCATAGATCTTGTGCGGGTCGTGGCCGCCGCGGTTCAGGCGCCAGACGTCTTCGTCGGTCATGTTCGCGACGAGCTCGAGCGCCTTCGGATGCTTGCCGAAGAAGTGCTTGCGCACGAACTCGCCGTCGTTCGCCTTGTAGTTCTGGTACTCGCCGTCGACCGTCTCCTCCATGATGCGAAGCAGCACGCCTTCACGGTCCTTCGCGAGCAGCGGATCCCAGTACGAGCCCCAGATGAGCTTGATGACGTTCCAGCCGGCGCCGCGGAAGCCGCCCTCGAGCTCCTGGATGATCTTGCCGTTGCCGCGCACCGGCCCGTCGAGCCGCTGGAGGTTGCAGTTGATGATGAAGACGAGGTTGTCGAGCCGCTCGCGTGCCGCGAGCCCGATCGCGCCGAGCGATTCAGGCTCGTCCATCTCGCCATCGCCGCAGAAGACCCACACCTTGCGGTTGTCGGTCTTCGCGAGCCCGCGCGCATGCAGGTACTTGAGGAAGCGCGCCATGTAGATCGCCTGGATGGGCCCGAGGCCCATGGAGACGGTCGGGAACTGCCAGAAGTCGGGCATCAGCCACGGGTGCGGATAGGACGAGATGCCCTTGCCGTCGACCTCGCGCCGGAAATTGTCGAGCTGCTCCTCGGTGAGCCGCCCCTCGAGCAGCGCGCGCGCGTACACGCCGGGCGAGGAGTGGCCCTGGAAATAGACGAGATCGCCGCCGTGGCCCTCGTGCGGCGCGTTCCAGAAATGGTTCTGCCCGATGCCGAACAGCGTGCCGACGGAGGCGAAGCTCGCGATGTGGCCGCCGAGGTCGTCGCCGCTCTTGTTCGCGCGCACGACCATCACCATGGCGTTCCAGCGGCAGTACGAGCGGATGCGCTCCTCGAGCGCGGCGTCGCCGGGCGAGCGCTCCTCCATGTGCGGAGGAATGGTGTTGATGTACGCCGTGTTCGGCGAGAACGGAATGTGCGCGCCCGAGCGGCGTGCCTTGTCGATCAGCCGCTCGAGCAGGTAGTGCGCGCGTTCCGGGCCTTCGCGCTCGAGCACCGCTTCGAGGGCGTCGAGCCATTCCTGGGTCTCGAGCGAATCGGGATCGTTCGCAGCCGGCGATTGTGGGACGGCGGACATGGGCGCGCTCCTTGGCTTGTGGCTTCGGGCTTGCAGCTTGGGGGTCAATGAAGCTTAATACGCCGCGCCCCCCTGCTCAAGTACCCGAGCCGGCACGTTCATTTTCGCGCGCGCCGTCTCCGCGCGAGGGCGGGGCGCCGGCGCCCGGTGCTACACTGCGCCGCTTCCATGAGCGCCCGCATCCTCGACGGCAAGTCCCTCGCCGCCGCGATTCGCGCAGCCGTCAAGCAGTCGGTGGAGCGCTTCGCGGCGCGCGGCATGCATCCCGGGCTCGCCATGATTCGCGTGGGCGAAGATCCGGCCTCGCGCATCTACGTGCGCAACAAGGTCCGCGCTTGCGACGAGACGGGCGTGCGCTCGGTCGTGCACGAGTACCCCGCCACCGTGCGCGAAGCGGAGCTCCTCGAGCGCATCGCCGGGCTGAACGCCGATCGCAGCGTGCACGGCATCCTCGTGCAGCTTCCCCTGCCGGAGCACATCGACGCGGCCCGCGTGCTCGCGGCAGTCTCGCCGGCAAAGGACGTGGACGGGTTCCACGAGGCGAACCTCGGCGCCCTCCTGGCCGGCCGCCCGCGCCTGGTGGCCTGCACGCCGGCCGGCGTGATGCGGCTCCTCCAGCATGCCGGCATCGACCCCGCCGGCCGGCATGCGGTCGTCATTGGCCGCTCCACGATCGTGGGCAAGCCGCTCGCGCTCCTTCTCCTGCAGAAGGACGCCACGGTGACGCTCTGCCACTCCAAGACACGTGACATGGCGTCGATGTGCCGGCAGGCCGACATACTCGTCGCCGCCGCCGGGCAGCCGAAACTCGTGACCGCGCCCATGGTCAAACCGGGTGCCTGCGTGATCGACGTCGGCATGAACCGCCTGCCGGACGGCTCGCTTGCCGGCGACGTCGACTTCGACGCAGTGAAGAACGTCGCCGGCTGGGTGACTCCCGCGCCCGGCGGCGTCGGCCCCATGACCATCGCCATGCTTCTCGAGAACTGCCTTCATGCTGCAAAAGACCAATCCGCTTCTTGATTTCTCCGGGCTGCCGCGCTTCGCCGAGCTCGAGCCCGCTCACGTCACCCCCGCGATGGACCAGCTCCTCGCAGAGGGGCGCTCCACCGTGGCGGCCCTGCGGAATGCCGAGCCGACCTGGGACGGGTTCGTCTTGCCGCTCGAAGACGTAAACGAGCGCATCAGCCGCGCCTGGGGCCAAGTGGCGCACCTGCATGCGGTGCTCGACAGTCCCGAGTTGCGCGAGGCCTACAACGCCAACCTGCCGAAGCTCACGCAGTACTGGACCGAGCTCGGACAGAACGAAGCGCTCTTCGAGAAGTACAAGGCGCTGCGCGAGAGCGCGGAGTTCGCCGCGCTCTCGCCGGCGCGCCAGCGCATCGTCGAGAACGCGCTGCGCGACTTCCGCCTGAGCGGCGCGGACCTGCCGCCCGGGCCGAAGAAGCGCTTCGCCGCCATCCAGGAGGAGCTCTCGCGCCTCGGCGCCAGGTTCTCCGAGAATCTCCTCGATGCGACCAACGCCTTCACGATCGTCGTGGACGAGACGCGCGTGAGCGGCATTCCGGACGACGTGCTGCAAGCCGCGCGCGAGGCGGCCGAGAAGGACGGCAAGCCCGAGGACGGAAAGCCGAGGTTCAAGTTCACGCTGCACGCCCCTTCGTACGTCCCGGTCATGCAGTACGCGGACGATCGGGGGCTGCGCGAGACGATGTACCGAGCGAGCACCACGCGGGCTTCGGAGTTCGGCAAGGCGGAGTGGGACAACACCCCGCTCATCGCGCGCATCGTCGAGCTGCGGCGCGAGCAGGCCGGGCTCCTCGGCTATCGCAACTTCGCCGAGGTGTCGCTCGTGCCGAAGATGGCGCACTCGCCCGAGCAGGTGCTCGCGTTCCTCGACGATCTCGCGCGCCGGGCACGGCCCTTCGCCGAGCGCGACGTCGCGGAGCTGCGCGAGTTCGCCGCGCGCGAGCTCGGCATCGATACCCTCGAGGCCTGGGACATCGCCTACGCGTCCGAGAAGCTGAGGGCGGCGCGCTACGCGTTCTCCGAGCAGGAGGTGAAGCAGTACTTCCCGGAGGATGTCGTGATGAGCGGGCTCTTCCGGGTCGCCGAGACGCTCTATTCGGTGCGCATCGTGCCGGCCACGGCGCCCGTGTGGCACGAGGACGTTCGCTTCTACGAGGTGCGCGACGAGAAGGGCCAGCCCGTCGGCCAGTTCTACGTCGATCTCTATGCGCGCGAGACGAAGCGCGGCGGCGCCTGGATGGACGACGCCATCGGGCGCCGGCGCAAGGGGAGCGGCATCCAGATCCCGGTCGCCTATCTCACCTGCAACTTCTCGCGCCCCCTGGGCTCCGGCAGGCCGGCGCTCTTCACCCATGACGAGGTGCTCACGCTCTTCCACGAGTTCGGCCACGGCCTGCACCACCTCCTCACGCAGGTCGACGAGCTTGGCGTCTCCGGCATCAGCGGCGTGGAGTGGGATGCGGTCGAGCTGCCCAGCCAGTTCATGGAGAACTTCTGCTGGGAGTGGGAAGTGCTTCGCCACATGACGCGCCACGTCGACACGAAGGCGCCTCTGCCGCGCGAGCTCTTCGACAAGATGACGGCGGCCAAGAACTTCCAGAGCGGCCTCTCGATGCTTCGCCAGATCGAGTTCGCGGTGTTCGACATGCGCCTGCACTCCGACTTCGACCCGGCGGCAGGCCGCACGGTGCAGGCGCTCCTCGAGGAAGTGCGCGATCAGGTGGCGGTGCTCAAGCCGCCGGCGTACAACCGCTTCCCCAACAGCTTCTCGCACATCTTCGCCGGCGGCTATGCCGCGGGCTACTACAGCTACAAATGGGCGGAGGTTCTGTCGGCGGACGCGTACGCCGCGTTCGAGGAGCGAGGCGTCCTCAGCCCCGAGATGGGGGCGAAATTCAAGGAAGAAATTCTCGCCGTGGGCGGCAGCCGCCCGGCGGCCGACTCGTTCCGCGCGTTCCGCGGACGCGAGCCGAGCGTGGAGCCCCTGCTCAGGCACAATGGTATGATCGCCGCATGATCCTCGCGCGCTCGGCCGCGGCGGTTCTCCTTCTCGCGATCGCCACCGGCGCCGCCGAGGCGCAGCAGATCTACCGCTGGACGGACGACAAGGGGCGCGTGCACATCACCGACACGCCGCCCCCGCCCACCGCGCGCGGCGTCAAGTCGCGAAAGGCAGCGAGCGCGCCGGCCTCCTCGGCCCAGCAGCCGTTCGAGCTCGAGCAGGCCATGAAGAACTTCCCGGTCGTCCTCTACACCTCGCCTAGCTGCGAGGCGCCGTGCGCCATGGCGCGCGAGGCGCTCAACAACCGCGGCGTGCCGTTCCGCGAAGTGCTCGTCTGGGACGCCGACACGAACGAGGAGCTCAAGCGCGTTTCCGGCGCGAACGAGGTGCCGACCCTCCTGGTCGGCCGTACCGCCCAGCGCGGCTTCTCGCAGTCCGCGTTCGACACGCTGCTCGATTCGGCCCGCTATCCGCGCGCCGGCATCCTGCCCCGCCGATCCCAGGCGGCGCCGCCCATCCCGGCCGGCTATCAGCCGCCAGGGGCTCCGCCGGTCAAGGCGGAGCCGGGCGTGGCGCAGGCCGCCGCGCAGGCGCCGCAAGCGGCAGAGGCGCCGCGCGGGCCCTACTACGCGCCCGAGGCGGCCCCGGCGGCAACCGAGTCTCCCGAGCCGCCTGCGGCGGCGAGCGAGTCCAACTCCGACCAGTAGGGAGGCCGGACGGGCGGTGGGCTTCCGGCTCGCGACCTGGAACGTCAACTCGCTCAGGATCCGCCTGCCCCATCTCGTCGACTGGCTGGCACGGATGCAGCCGGACGCCGTCTGCCTGCAGGAGACGAAGACGGAAGACGCGAACTTCCCGCGCGAGGAGCTCCAGCGCGCCGGCTACGAGGCGGTCTATTGCGGCCAGAAGGCCTACAACGGGGTCGCGATTCTCGCGCGCACGCCCCCGGAGGACGTGCAGCACGGCATTCCCGGCTTTGCCGACGATCCCAAGCGGCTGATCGCCGCGACGGTCGGAGGCATGCGCCTCGTGTGCGTCTATGCGCCGAACGGACAGTCGCCCGGGTCCGAGAAATACGCCTATAAGCTCAGATGGTTCGACGCGCTGACGCGCTGGCTAGGAGAGGAGATCGCCGTCCGGCCGCGTCTTGCGGTGCTCGGCGATTTCAACGTGGCGCCGGATGATCGGGACGTGCACAACCCCAAGCGCTGGGAAGGCAAGATCCACGTGAGCGAGCCCGAGCGCGCCGCCTTCCGGCGGCTTCTCGAGATCGGCCTCGTCGACGCGTTCCGCCTGTTCGAGCAGCCCGAGAAGGCCTTCACCTGGTGGGACTACCGCCTCATGGCCTATTCCCGCGGCTGGGGGCTTCGCATCGACACCATCCTCCTCTCGCGCGAGCTCGCGGCCGACTGCGTGTCCTGCACCATCGACGAGACCCCGCGCAAGCTCGAGCGTCCGTCCGACCACGCGCCCGTCATCGCCGACTTCCGGTGACGCCATGCCCCTCGAGACCGCCCGCGCCATCGGCAAGCTCGGCTTCCGGCGCTGGTACGAGCGGCAGCTCATCGAGAGCCACCTGTGGCTCGTCACGGCGCTGCTTTGCGGCTTCACCATCGTCGCCTTCCTGGAGGCGACCGATTTCGGCGATCCCGGTGCCGCTGCCCTCGGCTCCGTCTTCGTCTTCGTCGCAGGCCTCGTCTGCTGGCACGGCCTGAGGCGCTTCCTGCTTCTCATGCAGCAGGCGCAGCGGCTGGCGAGCCAGACGAATTGCCCCCGATGCCAGGCCTATGCGCGCTTCGAGATACTTGACCAGAACGCGCGCATGCGGGTGCGCTGCCGCGGCTGCGCGCACGAGTGGGTCATCAACTAGTCGTCTAAAGACAATGGGCTGTTGCCTGGCCAGCCGAGTCAACTGAGATCGATGGTCGCGGGTGGAAGTCCGGCCCGGTGGCGCTCGACCATCGCGGTCAGGCCGCGCTCGAGGTCTCGCACGCGCGCGTCGAGGTCAAAAAGCCGGGAGCGGGTCCGCGCGGCCTGGAGAACGCGCCTGTAGTGTGCAAGCCTCGAAGGGTTGCGCGCGAGCTCGAGCACAATCGCCTCATAGGCCTCCGTGGAGTCGACGACGAGCTCTCCGAGACCGGCCGCCCGCACGAACGAGCCGGCAAGCCGCGATGCCATGGTCTGCCCCGTACGCGTAACGAGGGGCAGACCTGCCCAGAGCGCATCCAGCGCCGTGGTGATGGAGTTGTAGTGGAAGCAGTCGAGCGCGAGGTCGGCGCTCGCGAGCCGCGCAATATGCGCGTCCAGGTCCACTCTCGCGGAGAACACGATCCGATCCGGATCGACGTGGGCGGCCCTTGCGGCGCCGCGCAGATTCTCCCTGGACCGCGGGCCGGACTCGAGAAGCCACAGCACCGCGTCCGGTAGCGCCTTGAGGATCTGCATCCACGACTTGAAGACCTCCGGCTCGATCTTCCAGTTCTGGTTGAAGCAGGCGAGCACGGGACCATGCCGTGGCAGCCCGTGCGCGACGCGATCGCCCCGGTCGCTCGGCGCAGCCGGGTTGTCATAGATGAAATGCGGGCCCGGCAGCAGCACGAGCTTCTCCGACCATGCCTCCTGGACTTCCGCCGGCGTGGCGGCCGGATCGCTGATCCGGTAGTCGACGAGCCCCTCTCCATAGGGCCCCGGCACGCTGAGGTACGCCGCCTGCACGGGCGCGACGCGCGCCTTGAGCGCTTCCGGGCGCCCGCCATTGAAGTAGGCGCCGGTGTCGAGAAGGACATCGAGCGCCTCCTCGCGAATGCGCCGCACCAACTCGCCGGATGGCGTGCTCGAGAAGTCGCGGAACGCGTCGGCCGCGCCCGCCAGCTCGCGGCGCTGCGCGCTGCCGTCGTCGCCGTTGACCGCATACAGGCGCACGTCGAAGCTGCGCCGGTCGAGGCGCTTGAGGACCGCGCGTAGCAGGAGGTAGTCGGGATGAATGGATACGCCCGACGACAGGATGCCGACGCGGATGCGGCCCTTTCCCGGCTCCCCACCGCTTCGCTTTCCGGAGGAGCCGGCAGCCGCCCCTTCAGGCGCCTGGAAGCGGGCGGCCGTGAGATCCGCGATCCGTCGAAGCTCCGGCCCGCTGAAGGGCATCGCGTAGGACCGGTAGACGAGCGCCGGCTCGGCGAACTCGGGCGCCTCGTGAGGCCGCTCGAGCAGCGCCCGGATGGTGCTCACCAGCCGGTCGCGATCGCGCCAGTCGCAATGGCCTTGGCGCTCCAGCCCCCGTCCGACGTAGAGGCCTGTCGCAGTCCACCGGGCCCCGCAACGGCCAAGCGCTTCGCTCGCCTCTTCGAGTCGCCCCATGGACGCCAGCGCGCTCGCCTTTCCCAGCAGCGCGTCCGGCCGCCCTGGAACCAGGCGAAGCGCGGCTTCCGCGGCTTCGAGCGCTTCCTCGTCGCGATGCAAAAGAAGCAGCGCGCGGTTCTGGTTGATCCTTGCCTCGACGAAGTCGGGATTGCGCGCGACAAGGGCCTCGAATGCCTCGAGGGCTTCCCCGTGCCGGCCGAGCCGCATCCTCAACGCCCCGGCATTGAGGCGCGCCTGCGCATGGCCGGAATCCGAGGCAAGCGCAGCCTCGTAGCGCTGCAGCGCCTCCTCGACCGCACCGCGGCGCTCGAGCACGAACGCCAGGTTGAAATTGAGCTGCGCGTGGTCGGGAAAACCCTGGAGCGCATCCCGCAGCGCCTCTTCCGCCGCCTGCCAGGCGCCAGTCTCTCCGAGGATGGTCGCGAGCGCGCAGACGGGGTCTGGCGCACGAGGCGAAACCTTCAGGGCCTGCCGCAGCGCCTCGATGGCGCCATCGCGGTTGCCGAGCGCATGCCTGGCGACGCCGAGAAGGTGCCACGCACGAGCGCCGCCCGAGGCTTGCGCGGCCTGCAGGAGCAGCTTCTCGGCGGAGCGGTATTGTCCATTCCTGAGAAGCGCAAGGCCCGCGTCCAGCGCCTGCTTCATCGCTTTCCTTGCCCTTCGAGCTCCGTGCCGACGAGCGAAATGAAGCCCTCGTACTTTCCGCCGGGGGAGCGCTCGATGGCCTCGACGCGCCGGTAGCGCATCTCGAACGGATAGGGAAGACGCTGCTCGACCGCCTGGGAGAATCGGCTCTGCTCGTCGCGCGTCAGCTCTCTCGCCATGACATAGCGCATCTCGATGAGCGACGGTGTCTCCTGGATGAACTGGAACTGCTCGACGGGGAGCCGGGTGTCCTCGAGCGCCTGGTCGAAGCCGGGCTGGAAGCGCCTGCCGTGAGGATCGCACGCCATGTTGCGCACCCTTCCGAGCACCTTGCGGATGACCGGCAGTCCGCGCCCACAGGCGCACGCCTCTCCGGCAACAGCATAGTCGCCCAGCTCATATCTCAGGAGCGGCATGGCGAAATTGTGCAACGGCGTGATGACCACCCTGCCCGTCTCCCCAGGCGCGCATGGCCTTCCGTCGTCGCCCAGCACCTCGACGAGGACGTTCTCTGACTGCACGTGGTACCGCCCGTCGGTCGATGCCGGACACTGGAGCGCGATAGCGCCTGCTTCGGTGCTGCTGTAGGAATCCACGAGCGGAGCGCCCCAAAGCCGCGCGAGGTCTCGACGCAGCGTGCCGGGGAGGGACTCGGCGTAGGTGATGACCTGGCGCAGGCCGTCGGGCACCCGGCCTGTCCGCTCGCTCTCTGCGAGCAGCGCGCGCAGGTTGCTCGGCGAGGTGAGGAGATAGGCGGGCTTTTCGCGCAGCAGCCAATCGAGCTGCAGCGGCACGTCGGTAGTGACGTCGATCTCCGCGCCGGCTCCGGTTTCGAACACCGCGCTCGTCACGCGGCTCCAGGTCGGCGAGCGCCCTTCGGTGGCGAAGAAGCGGATGGCGCCGAACTTCGCGGTGAAGTCCCGCGCGTGCCAGAGATGATCGCGCAGCACGAGCGCATGGACGAAGAGCTGCGCCGCCTCGGTCTGCCGGATCTTCTTGGGCGTGCCGGTCGCCCCGGAAGTGAAGCTGTCGAACGTGCCGCCGTGCTCCTTGGGGTACCGGCCCGCCATGAGTCGCTCGGCGTTGGTCGTGATGTCCCTGCTGCGCAGAAGGGGCCAGCGCCGGTAAGCCGCCTCGTCCAGCTCGGCGACCGAGCGAAGCCCCGCGCGCTCCAGGTGATGCCGGTAATGCGGAACGTTGAGGATCGCGTGCTCGACGAGTAGCCGAAGCTGCCGGAACTGCTGCGCCCGAAGCGCGTCCGGCGTCCACCATTGCGAGCGGCCGAGCTGGAACTGCAGCGCAAGCATGGTCGCCCCGGCCGGATGCGGCACGGCCGGCCAGGCGACGCCCTCGGCCGACGAGGCGGGAACCGCTAGGGATGCCGATGCCTCCTTCAAGAGCCCTCTTCCGCAAGGAGAGAAAGGAACTCCTCGAACTTTCCGCCCTTCTGGCGCTCGAGCGCTGGAACGCGCACGAACCGGATATCGAAGGCGAACCCGAGATCCTCCTGCAGGCGCGCGACGAGATGCTTTTGCTCGCCGTCGCTCAGATCTCGCGCCATCACATACTCGACGTCGATCTGGCGCAGGCTCGGCTGCACCAGCCGTACCTGCTCCACGGGACCCGTCTCCAGCCAGAGCGACGGATCGATCTTCGGACTCCTCAGCCCGCCGGCCGGGTCGCGAAGCAGGTTGCGAACCCGGCCTGCAATGCGTGCGAGCGTAGGCAGGCCTCGCCCGGTGGGGCAGGCGCCGCCCGCCTCGGCATAGTCGCCGAGCTCGTAGCGAATAAGCGGCATGGCGAAATTGTGGAGCGGCGTGATCACCACGCGGCCGAGCTCGCCCGGTGGGCATGGCATGCCGTCATCTCCCAGGATCTCGACATACACATTCTCCGCGTGCACGAGGTAGTGGTCGTGTCCGGGGCACTGAACCGCAATCCCGCCTGCCTCGACGCAGCTGTAGCTGTCCGTGAGATCGACTCCCCAGACCTTCCCGACGAGCGCCCTGAGGTCTGCACTCTGCATGGCGGCGAAAGTCATCGCCTCGATGAGGCCTTCTGGTCGCACCCCGCGGCGGCGGCTCATCAGAACCAGCTCGCGCAGGATTGCCGGAGTGCAGAGGAGGTACGCAGGACGCTCCCGGAGCAGCCAGTCCAGCAGCCGCTCGATGGGCTCGTAGAGGGAGATGGCGCAACCGGGGCCCGTGTCGAACGCCACGTTGACCATCCCCCATCCCGGCTGAGTGCTCTCTGTCACGCCCGCGCGGATAGTTCCGAGCTTCCGAGCCAGGTCGCGGCCGTGCAGAAGGTGCTCACGGACCATGATGGCTCGCGCAAAGTGCGCTTCCATCTCCGTGCGGTAGATGCGGACCGGCGTTCCGGTCGAGCCGGTCGTCTCGCTCTCGAACGCCTTGCCATGCGTCTTCGGGTAGCTGGAGGCCCGAAGCGCGGCCTCGTACGCGCGAACGTCGGACTTCCGGAGAATCGGCCAACGCCGGAACGAGGCCTCGTCCAGCTCAGCGGCGCTTGCAATGCCAGTCTTCTGCAGCGCTTCCCGGTAATACGGAACGTTGACGACGGCGTGCTCGACGAGCGCCCGGATCTGGCGCAGCTGATGCTCCCGCAGGCGCTCCGGCGGCCACCACTGCGACTGGTCCAGCTGCCACAGCAGCGCCAGCATCTGCGC